>DATILZ010000168.1:0-4980 GCA_035475995.1 Hanamia sp.
GAATATTTTTCATTGATGTTTTTTGTTTTATGCGGCCTTTCCATCTTATCTTCTTTCAATACTTTATTGTTGCTTTTTTTGGGAATCGAAATTTTATCCATTCCATTATATATACTAACAGGAAGTGATAAACGTAATTTAAAAGGCAATGAAGCTGCGCTGAAATATTTATTAATGGGTGCATTTTCCACCGGTATCTTACTCATGGGAATTGCATTAGTTTATGGAGGAAATACACTTGGTTCTTTTTATATTGATGCGATAAATTTAGGAACCGGAAATCTTCCGGTTTTAATTGCTGCCGGATTGGTTCTGATTTTAGTTGGGATTTCTTTTAAAGTTTCCGCAGCGCCTTTTCATTTCTGGGCACCGGATGTATATGATGGAGCGCCTGCCGTTGTTTCTTCCTTTATGATGACGATTGTTAAAGTGGCTGCGTTCGTTGCTTTCTTCAGGCTTTTCCAAACTTCTTTTGGAGCCATGCAACATCAATGGCAAATATTAATTGTAGTGATAACAGCAGCTACATTATTGATTGGAAATATTACCGCTGTCTTCCAAAAAAGTGTAAAACGAATGCTTGCATATTCCAGTATTTCACATGCTGGTTTTATGATGTTTACACTTTTTGCGTTGAACGATACAGCCAGGGAAGGATTGCTTTTGTACACTGCAGCTTATAGCATTGCAACCATAGGGATTTTTGCTATTATTATTAAAATGTCAGATTATTCGATTGAAGGATTTAATGGGCTTGGCAAAAAGCAACCACTTCTTGCATTAACTGCTGTTATCTTTCTTTTATCATTAACCGGAATTCCGCTTACAGCTGGCTTTACAGCAAAATTTTACGTACTGATGGCGGCTGTAAAAGACGGCCATCAATTATGGTTGGTTGTGCTTGGAGTTGTCTGTGCAGCGATCGGTGCAATATATTATTTCAAAGTAATCCAGGCTATTTATTTCAAAGAACCTGTCCCCGGTATAAATGAGGACATTAAAGTTTCTTTATCCTTCAAATTTTTATTGGTTGTTACCGCCGCCCTTATTATCCTTCTCGGTGTTCTCCCCGGATTATTGATTGATTGGATTTATTATTAACAATAAGCAAATAGCTTTCTTTGAAGAACTACCCGGAATCAATACTCAAGGCGAAACATTGCCTGAAGCAAAAGCAAATTTACTTGAGGCACTGGATTTGGTTATGGATACGCAATGGGGACTTAGCGAAAAAAATATAGGAATGAAAAATGTGATTAAAGAATCCTTTGTTTTCGCTTCATGAAAACGAAAAATTTAATAAAATTCCTAAATGAACATCATTGTTTATTGATTCGGGAAGGTTCAGGTCATTCAATTTTTCAAAATCAAAAGAACAATAAAATATCCTCTGTTCCCCGCCAAAAGAAGTTAAAAATAATCTGGTAAGAAAAATCTGCCGTGATTTAGATATTTCTTCTCCTTAAAATTCCCAATAAAGAAACTTTCCTCAATTAGCTAATTGAAACTTTTCAGCATTGCCCAGATTGAATTAATTTTGTAGATTCTATATTAAATTTAAATGCTGAAAAATTAATGACTTCTCCTTCAAGATACCTTCTCACAGCGGCTTTGCCTTACGCAAATGGGCCGGTTCATATCGGGCATTTAGCCGGTTGTTATTTGCCTGCTGATATTTATGCACGATATTTAAGAGCCAAAAAACTCGATGTAAAATTTGTTTGCGGAACTGATGAACATGGTGTGCCTATTACCATTCGCGCGATGAAAGAAAATGTTTCGCCACAGCAGATTGTTGATAAATTTCATACAATTATCAAAGACAGTTTTGAGCAAATGGGTATTTCATTTGATATTTTTTCACGTACCTCAAACGAAATTCATCACAGAACAGCTTCCGATTTTTTTCTGAATTTGTATGAGAAAGGTTTATTTGAAGAAAAAGAAACTGAGCAATATTTTGATGAAAAAGCAAATACATTTTTAGCTGACCGCTACATCATCGGCACATGCCCGGTATGTGGAAACACAAATGCGTATGGTGACCAATGTGAAAAATGTGGCTCTTCATTAAGCCCTGAACAATTGATTAATCCACGCAGCACATTAAGTGATGTGATTCCAGTTAAAAAGAAAACCAAACATTGGTATTTCCCTTTGCAGAATTATGAAGATTTTTTACGTCAATGGATTCTTGAGGACCATAAGGACTGGAAGAATAATGTGTATGGCCAGTGCAAAAGCTGGCTGGACAACGGTTTGCAGCCAAGAGCGATGACACGCGACAGCAATTGGGGCGTTAAAGTTCCTTTGCCTCATGCTGAAGGAAAGGTTTTATATGTTTGGTTTGATGCACCGATTGGATATATTTCTGCGACAAAAGAACTTACCAATTTATGGAGCGATTACTGGTGTAAAGAAGATACGAAATTGGTTCATTTTATCGGCAAAGACAATATCGTTTTTCATTGCATTATTTTTCCTGCCATGCTGAAAGCGCATGGTGATTTTATTTTACCAACTAATGTTCCTGCAAATGAATTTTTAAATATCGAAGGCCAGAAAGTTTCCACTAGTCGCAATTGGGCCGTTTGGGTCAATGAATATTTACTAGATTTCCCGGGACAACAGGATGTGCTTCGATATGTGCTTTGTGCCAATGCTCCGGAAACAAAAGATAATGATTTTACCTGGAAAGATTTCCAGGATAGAAACAACAGTGAGTTAGTTTCAATTTTTGGAAATTTTGTAAACCGCACTTTTGTGCTGATGCATAAATTATGCAAAGGAAAAGTGCCGCCATTGCATACTTCCATTCTTGAGGATGCAGATAAAAAAATGATTGAAGAATTTCAATTAACAAAAGCTAAAATTGAAAATTTATTAGAGCAATTCAAGTTTCGTGAAGCATTGTATGAAGTGATTGACCTTGCCCGTAAGGGAAACAAATACATGCAGGATAAACAGCCATGGATAGAAGCAAGACAGACGAACGAGGATGGACAACCGACAACAGAAGCACAACAAAAGATTGATAACTGCCTTCATATTTGTTTGCAACTGTGTGCCAATCTTGCCATTTTTATCAATCCTTTTTTGCCATTTACAGCAAAGAAAATGATTTACATGATGAAAGTGCTTGAAAGAATGCTGGAATGGGAAAACGGAGGAAAATTAAAATTATTAAGTACCGGATATTCTTTGAGAGCGCCGGAATTGTTGTTCAGGAAAATTGAAGATGCAGAAGTAAATGCACAGATTGAAAAATTGAACAAAGGATTAAAAGAATCGTTGGCAAACGCAGCATCAGCAAGCAGCGGACAATCAGCAAACGAAAAATCAGAAATTGTAAATCCTAAATCAGAAATTATAAATCAGACATCCGAAATCAAAAATCCGTCAGCTGATTTGAAATCTGAAATAACTATTGATGATTTTGCAAAAATAGATTTGAAAGTAGGAACTATTTTATCTGCGGAAAGAGTAGAGAAAGCAGATAAACTTTTGAAACTTGAGATTGATCTCGGCTTTGAAAAAAGAACAATTCTTTCAGGAATTGCGAAGCATTTTTCTCCTGAAGAAATTACCGGCAAACAGGTAGTTGTGGTTGCTAATTTAGCCCCGCGAAAAATGCGTGGAATAGAAAGCAACGGCATGATTTTAATGGCAGAAGATAAAGAGGGGAAATTGCATTTTGTAAAACCTGAAAATGTGATTGAGAATGGCAGTAGAGTGAGTTAGTTTTTATTAAAAAGAAAAACAGGAATCATTAATATTTGTTGTTTTGCTGCCAATTTTTAATTCGGATAAAAAGAAAAACGGTTCGGAAGTATTATCGTTTAAATTTTTATGTTATCTACAGTGAAGGAACAAATAACGTGAATTCGCATTCTGTTTTTTAATCTTGTAATATTTGTTTTCTGATTTAATTTTTCCTTAATAAAGAATAGATTGCTGTGTCTTGAAATACTCCATTGAAGAAGAAATTTTCTTTAAAATATGCTTCTCTTATAAAGCCTGCGCTTGCTAAAAGCGTTGCTGAAGCTTCATTTTGTGGATTAATATGTGCTTCTATACTATGCAGTTTCATTTCATCAAAACCATATTCTATTACTTTAAACGCTGCTTCTTTTGTCAGTCCTTTTTTCCAATATTCGGGCAATAACATGTACCCGATTTCTGCACGAAAATGTTCTTTTATCAATCGCCAGAGACCAATGGTTCCAATGAGTTTTTCGGGAGCTTCTTTTAACGATATTGCCCATGTAATTCCCGTATTATTTTCTAAAGAATCATTTACCATATTGAAAAAATTTACTGCTCCATCCATTGTTGTGATTGGATTTTTTCCGATAAATTTCATTACATTTTTATCCGAGCGCATTTTAAAAATTTGTCCAATATCTTCTTTTATTACCCGCCTTAATAAAAGCCGTTCCGTTTTTATTTCAGTGAAGGGATTGAAATTTACTTCAAGCATGTTTTAATTATTGAATTATTGAATTATTTGAAGCTCCTTTATTGCAATGACTCTGAGTTATCATTTCTTACATTTTTTAATTGTCAATATAAAATGACGTAAAATATATTTTTATTTTTAATCAAATATCTATCTTCATTCTCAAATCTGTATTTACTCCCTGACAACTTGCTTTCTTTCTTAAGCACAAGTTTCCTTATAACATTTTTTTAAACCTAAATTTTCAACAATGAAAAAGTACATCTTTTTTTGTATGGCATTTGCAATTGCTTTAGCCGGCTGCAAAACCAAAGGCGGAACTAAAACGACGGAAAGTAATATTAAACTGCCTTATACGGCAACTTATACTACCGATTTTACCAACAATGTTTCCGATTCAGATTTATTGGTTGTTTTGAACTCTTATAAAGCTTGGGAAAGCGGCGATATGAACGCACTCCGCTCTACGATGGCCGATAGCACTTATCTTGATGCAGCTGATGGTTTCAAATTTGCTGGCC
>DATILZ010000169.1:0-1557 GCA_035475995.1 Hanamia sp.
GGCATAAAAAAAGTGTTTCAAAAAATCTGAAACACTTTTTTTATGAAAATTGTAATTCTTAATTATCTGTTGAAAAAGTAATGAAGCCCAATCAGAAAAGCGTTGTTTTTAGCTGTTGCATCAGTTCCCTGAGTGTCTTTAATAAGATTGGACAAACCAAACTGGTAACGGGCATCAAAGCCCAAACCATTTGCCAAAGTATAACCGGCTCCGGCAACACCTGCAATTTCGATTGGCTTGTATTCATCTTTGTCATCTACAGAATTTTCTGAATCTTTTGATTTTGCAGAAAGTAAATAACCAATCTGGGGACCTGCGAAAATAGAAAAGCCGTCAGCTTTGTATTTTGCCAAAATAGGTAAGTTAATATATCCCAGATTTTCTGTTCCGGAAGCACTCATGCCGCTATCACTTAATTTTATTTTAGCCCCCATAGAGGAATAAAATAATTCCGGTTGCACTGAAAATTTTTCCGAAACGCCAACTTCTGCAAAGGCGCCGGCATAAAAGCCAATTTTTGTTTTTAATGAAATTGAAATTCCACTACTTGACATCTTCATGTTTGCCCCAGTCATGCCGGCTTTTAAACCAAAAGAAGTTGTTTGTGCTTGTGAGGAGGCCGCTGAAAAAGCAATAACGGCAATTGCTAATAGAAAATTTCTCATTGAGGGTGTTTGTTTTGTTTAAAAAAAATTTTGAGGTGCAAATATCAATAAAATCTTTTGAAAATAAAAACAATACTATGACATTTTTTTCAGGATTCTTGCTCTGAAATTTCTCTTTTCACATTCTCAATCATATCTGTAGTCATGGTTGCAAGATCATATTTTGGTTTCCAGCTCCAGTCATTTCTGGCAACTGAATCATCTATACTTTGCGGCCAGCTTTCTGCAATTTGCTGGCGGTAATCCGGTTCATAACTAATGGTAAAAGCGGGGACATGTTTTTTTATTTCCGCCGCTATTTCTTTTGGCGAAAAACTCATTCCATGAATATTATAAGAAGTGCGAACGGAAATTTTATCAACAGGAGATTCCATCAATTCAATAGTAGCGCGGATTGCATCCGGCATGTACATCATGGGCAGATACGTATCTTCTTTTAAAAAACAAGTGAAATGATTTTCTTCAATCGCCTCGCGAAAAATTTCTACAGCATAATCTGTAGTGCCACCGCCGGGTTCGCTTTTATAACTTATTAATCCCGGATAGCGCAAACTTCGTACGTCTATCTGGTAACGGTGATTAAAATAATTGCACCAGAATTCACCGGCAAATTTGCTAATTCCGTAAACCGTTGTTGGTTCAATTACCGTTTTTTGAGGACAGTTTATTTTAGGAGAAGTAGGCCCAAAAACCGCGATACTGCTGGGCCAATAAACTTTATGTACGTTTTCATCTTTGGCAATTTCCAAAACGTTTAATAAGCTTTGTGTATTCAGATGCCATGCAAGATTTGGATTCTTTTCGCCGGTAGCCGAAAGGATTGCTGCCAATAAATATATCTGTGTAATATTTTGGCGAATGACCTGCACATGAAGCATTTCTTTGTTCATTA
>DATILZ010000170.1:0-2132 GCA_035475995.1 Hanamia sp.
AGCCTTTGGAGCCTATAAAATTTTCACTTACAGAAAGAGAATTTGATTTTACAGAAGAGCAATTGAAAGTTTATAAAGAAAAATCAGCGATTGAAACTTTTCGTTTTATTGATCTGCAGGATTTTTCAGCAGAAAAAGTAACGTTGCCGATTGATAAAATTGTGGCAGCATTGATCAATGAGTATTCATTAAAAAACAATCTTTTGCAGTAAATGAACAAATATCACAGATTTTAATTTTCTTCCGCATTCCACATTCAGCCTTCTGCTTTCAGTCTTCAGCTTTCAGCCTTAAAACCTATTTCGCCAATATCTTATGCCCCATTTTATCCCTTTTTGTTTTCAGGTATTTTTCGTTGTGCTTATTTGGTAAAATTTCAATTGGAACTGTATCCACTATTTCAAGTCCGTAGCCAAGGAGGCCAGCTCTTTTCTTTGGATTATTACTGATGAGTTTTAATTTAGAAATATTCAATTTCCTCAAAATTTGCGCACCCACTCCATAATCTCTTTCATCCATTGAAAAACCAAGTTTTAAATTAGCTTCTACCGTATCCATTCCCTGCTCCTGCAACTGGTACGCTTTTAGTTTATTCAAAAGGCCGATGCCTCGCCCTTCCTGGTTCATATATAAAACCAGTCCTTTTCCTTCTGCCTCAATCATCTTCATGGCATTATGCAATTGATCGCCGCAATCGCAACGAAGCGAACCAAGGATATCACCGGTCATGCAGCTTGAATGTACTCTCACCAATACCGGTTCGTCTTTTTTCCAATCGCCTTTTTTCAATGCCATATGTACTTCCCCTGTATTTAATTGTGTAAAAGCAATTAATTCAAAATCACCATATTTGGTCGGCATTTTTACACGCACTTCTTCTTTAATAAGGGTTTCTTTTTCCAAACGGTAAGCAATCAGATCTTTTATTGAAATCAGTTTTAAATCATGTTTATCAGCAATTTTGCGCAATTCCGGCAAACGCGCCATGGTCCCATCTTCATTCATAATTTCTACCAAAACTCCGGCTTCTCCATGACCCGAGAGTTTTGCCAAATCAACAGTAGCTTCTGTATGGCCGGTTCTTCTTAAAACACCGCCACTTTTTGCGCGTAAAGGAAAAATATGGCCAGGTCTGCCAAGATCTTCAGGGGTTGTTTCCGGGTTTATAATTGCCTGAACCGTTTTCGCACGATCGTGCGCAGAAATTCCGGTGGTACATCCATGTCCTAATAAATCGACACTTACTGTAAATGGGGTAGCATGCAGCGCGGTATTTTTATTTACCATCATGCCCAGGTTCAATTCATCACATCTTTGTTCAGAAAGTGGCATACAAATCAGGCCCCTTCCATGCTTGCTCATAAAGTTAATTATTTCAGGAGTTACGTTTTGTGCAGAAGTAATAAAATCACCTTCATTTTCACGGTCTTCATCATCCACAACAATCACTAATTTACCTTTTTTTATATCTTCAATGGCATCACTTATTTTATCCAGCATATATTTTATTTAAAATGCAAAGATAATTGATTTAAAAATCTGACATTTTCGATATAAGGATTACTTAACGAATAAATTTGATTAAAAAAGGTTTCGTTTTTTCAGTGCAACGAAAATTTAAATCCTTTGCAGGCGGGAATGAAAAATGTTCATATTTCTTCTTCTGCCGGAAATCATTTATACATTTTCAAACCTTCTGACTCGTGTGATACTTGATCAACCCTTCCATCGGACTTCTCAAAATATTTCCCAGTTGCAGATCATAATTTTTACAAAGTTGCGCCACTACATCTTTGAATCCATAAGCAATTCCACCGGTAAAGTGTATGGGCAATTTTGTGCTTTCGCTATAGTTAACAATGTGGGTGTAAAAAAAGTCATTGATCCCGTCTTCAATAATATTCTCAATCATATAATTACCGCGGTTTTCAGCCAGGAAAATCGCAAATGAAGCGAGATAACGGTTTGGGAGTGGTTTTTTATACACAGATTCCAGAATTTCCGAATCGCTTGTTAGAAATTTCGCATCAAAGCGCGCCCGCAAATCATTATCAAAAATATTATATAAAAAATGTTGTACTACTTTTTTGCCAAGATAGGCCCCACTGCCTTCGTCGCCCAAAATAAAACCT
>DATILZ010000171.1:0-1642 GCA_035475995.1 Hanamia sp.
ACACAACGTTTTTCATCTCGCATAATTGCCACATACAAAACACCTCTTATAGCATACCCGAATGATTTGGAAAAGATCATGATGTCTTTTTTACTGTTATCAAATATATCGTCAGTATTTGCGGGTGAATATGATTTATATCAGTTTTATCTTTGACAGTTATCACCAGTTTGGGCTTTCAATTTTCAAAGCTGAATAAATCAATGCGCAAGGATAAAAGGAGCTTTTGGTTAAGCTTAAGTCTACTTAATTTATGTATAGTGGCTTTATTAGGATTTACATTAAGAAGTAAAATTCTTTTTCCCCTTCATTTCCTTGATTACAGCGGCCTTTTAAGTGCTCACTCTCATTTTGCATTTGCAGGGTGGGCCGGACTATCCTTAATTACGTTATTCATTTATGATATTTTGCCAGAAGAATTGTGGCAACGAAAAATTTATCAATGGGCATTAACAGCCATTGAAGTGAGTGCACTTGGAATGGCTTTTCTTTTTCCTTTCTTCGGATATAACTTTGCAACCATTGCTTTTTCCACACTTTATGTTCTTACAATTTTCGTATTTGTACCCGTATTTATAAAAGATGTTGCACGTACGCCGCAAAATAATATTGTAAGGCTTTTAAGCATTTCAGCATTGGTAAGCCTACTGCTTTCATTTCTTGGTACACTTGGACTGATGTATATTATTATTTCCAGGTCAGGAGGATCATTATTATATCGCGATTCCATTTATACCTTTCTTCATTTTCAATATAATGGGTTCTTCACACTTTCCGTCTTTGCATTATTTATGAATTATGTATCCAAAAAAGGTGTTCTGCTCAATAATAATGCAAGAATGTTTTCAGTGATGCTGTGCCTTTCGATTCTGCCGGCTTTATTTCTTTCATTACTGTGGCATGATAAAACTGTATTTTATTTTTTGGCAGCAATCGCCTGTTTTTGTATACTGACGGCTTTATTTTATTTCTACCTTTTTTTGAAATCCCTTTCGTTTAAACAAATCTTCACATCACGGGTTGCAAATACCTTTTGGACTTTTTCAGTGATTTCATTTGTGCTGAAAATGATGCTACAGGTGGGAACTATTTTTCCGCGATTAGGAAATGCTGTTTATGGGGACAGGCCCGTCATTATCGGTTTTTTGCACTTAGTGTTTCTCGGGTTTGTTAGTTTTTTTGTTTTAGCCGTTTTGATTGAAAAACAACACTTTTCTATAAAAAATCGGATTGTTCTTTTTCCATTTATTATTTTCTCTGCCGGAATTATTTTAAATGAATTCTTATTAATGCTTCAGGGATTAGGCATTCTTTTCCAGACAAACAATGACGTTTATAAGTGGTTGCTATGGATGACCGCAATCATTCTTTTTACCGGAGCCCTTTTGATAGCGCTAACCAGTTTGCGCATTATCTCAATAAAAAAAACCACCCTCTCGGATGGCTCTGATATGAAAAGTTGAATTTATTGTTTGCCGTCGTTTTTGCGCATAAACTCCAGAATAGCACGGGCATCGTTTTCAGCCAAATTCTGGTCTGGCATTTTAACCAAACACACTTCCAGCATATTTTGAGCAGCTGTATCTTTTTCCAGCATTTCCTCAGTATTGGTTACAAAATTCATAATCCATTCAGGTGTTCT
>DATILZ010000172.1:0-14293 GCA_035475995.1 Hanamia sp.
TATCAGAAAGAGGTTCGTTACTTTTAAAAATAACATTTCCGCTTTGGATATAAGTTCTTACATCTTTGAATTTTAAATTTTCATAAAGGACTTTTAAATCAGCCATTAAGATTTTCTTTTGTCCGCTTACGTTGATGCCTCTGAGAATGGAAATGAAGGTTTGCATAACGATAAAGGTTAATTTTTTTTGTTCAAATATGGATTAAAGTCTTCAATTGGCATTGGAAGAAAGTAACCTTTTATTAAATCCACATTTCTAACGCAAATTTCGATGTGTAGTCTTGAAGTAAAATTAGAACCAGGATATAATTCTCCTCCTTCCTGGAAGGAACTTCTTATAGTGTCGAATGGTAATTCATTTGATATTTCTCTTACTCCATTTAAATATTTTATTACTGCACAATCTAACGCCCGGTTTGGCCCTTTATTTACAGGCATCTTTTCGCCTGATTCCTTAATTGCTTTTTCCAGGCCGTTGTATGCTTCTTTAACTATATTTAAAGAAAATGGTTCCAATAAGTTGAGGCAATTACCTAATTCGATAATTGCTCCTATAACAAAAGGCGTTTTTATACGAATTTTATTTTTTTGTTTTCCTGCAGCACATTCAATAGCATATTCTAATGCTCTTGCAGGATTTTGTTCCCAAAAATAAATTCCTGAACCTAGCCAATCCCAGATATTATCACTTGATATCAATGGCTCCTCTCCATTTAAAACCTTCAATCCAATTTCTTTATCACAACTATGAAAAGCAGTAATTTGAAATGGTTGATGATAAGACAATTATTTTTTCTTTTTAGAAGTGATCTTTGTTTCAGATCTTAATATATCATGACGAAAGAGAAATTCACGTGCTGTTTCTTTGGAACGAACAACTTGTTCAGTTACATTTTTAATATCCTCAATTTGCTTTTTAACCGCTTCTGCTGTCATATAAGAAATTTAGATGAAGGGAGAAGGCAAAGATATTCATTTTACTAGTATGGGCAGATGTTTTAAAATAAGAAAGTTATTCATTTTGTTCACCAGGACTTTAAAGTTTGAAACGAAAAATACCGCTCTTATTACAGTCAAAAATCTACCATTTATCCATTTATTGCTCCCTTTATAAAAATATTTTATTTTTCTTTTTTCAATAATTTCTCTTGAAACGATTACCCCTGTTGCATTTCAGTAAAATTAACAAGTTGCTACCTTAAAAAAGCAGGTAGTATGTATTGCATAGTATTATGAAATGTATTATCTTTGTGTTAGAAATCTGAAAAAGATAAAAAACCAATCACAATGAATATTGATAACACAGCAAGCCAGATGCGAAAAGGAGTATTGGAGTTTTGCATTTTGTCGATCATCAAACTGGGCGAGGCATACCCGAGTGATATAATCGATATTATGAAATCAGCCAATCTCAACATTCTGGAAGGAACATTGTATCCATTGCTAACCCGATTAAAAAATGCCGAGTTTCTGACTTATCGCTGGGTAGAAAGTAACAGTGGGCCGCCACGCAAATATTTTTCTCTTACAGAAAAAGGGGCAAAATTTTATGAAGAATTGGAAGCAACATGGCTGGAGCTGGCAGGCGCGGTGGAAACGATAACAGGCAAAAACAAATAACCATACAACAACTTAACAACCAATAAACTACAATTAAAATGAAAAAGGTAATTAATATAAATTTTCAGGGTACGATAGTACCGATTGAAGAAAGTTCTTATGAATTGCTGCAACAATATATCGAAAGCCTGCGCCGCTATTTTGCCAATGAAGAAGGAAGGGATGAGATCATCAATGACATTGAAAGCCGCATCAGCGAATTGTTTCAGGAAAGATTAAAAACCGGAAGTACGTGCATTACAGATGATGATGTAAATGCAATCATTAAAAACATGGGTCGCCCTTCTGATTTTGAAGAAGCAGAAAAAGGCGATAATGAAAGCGATAAAAATGCCGGTTCTGATAATACTAAAAAAAGTGAAAACTTTTTCCAGGGCGATTGGAGCTGGAAAGGTAAACGCCTTTACCGCGATGAAAACAATAAAATTCTTGGTGGTGTTTGTAGTGGTATCGCTGCTTATTTCGGTATTGACCCGGTAATCGTCAGGATTTTATTTCTTGTTTCAGGAATCGGTGTGCTTGCTTACATCATTTTATGGATGTTTGTTCCCGGAAGTAATATGCTTGAAAACGGCGTGCGCAAAAGGTTGTATCGCAATCCTGATGGTAAAATCATTGGTGGAGTGTGTAGTGGAATAGGAAGCTATTTTGATGTGAATCCATGGCTGCCAAGGTTTATCTTTTTAATTCCATTTATTTCTTTCTTTTTCAGATGGGGGCACTTTGGGCCGCTTACTTTTCCCAATTTTTTAAGCTTTTCTTTTAGCCCTGGCAGCTTCATCATTTACATTATTTTATGGCTGGTAATTCCCGAAGCCAATACAACTTCCGAAAAGCTGGAAATGAAAGGTGAAAAAGTAGATTTGAATTCTATCAAAAATTCTGTTTTGAAGGAAATGAAAGAAGTAGGTGTAAGGGTAGGAAAAATGGGCCAGGATGTAGGTGAAAGAATGGGAAAAATGGGAGCTGAAGCAGGAAATTTTGCAAAAGAAAAAGGCGCTGATTTTGGAAAAGAAGTTCATTATGTAGCTCGCCGCTCCAGTGGAGCGTTAGGAAATATTATTACAACGATCTTTAAAATATTCATGTATTTCATTCTTGGTTGTATCGCCTTGGCAATCATCGTTGCTTTGTTTGCAATAGCCATTGTAGCCATTGGTTTATTTCCCCTCAAGAATTTTGTTCTAACAGATGGCTGGCAATCCATTTTAGCCTGGGGCACGTTAATTTTCTTTATTGGAGTTCCGGTTATCGGCATCATCACTTTTATTATCAGAAGATTTGCAAGGGTAAAAACAGCCAATAAGTTAATGCGATATTCTTTTGTAGGGCTTTGGATTCTCGGTATCGTTTGTTTTATTTCCTTGATCACATCTGTAGCTCGTGATTTCAGAAGCGTTAGTTCGTTAAACGAGCAACGAATTCCATTGACAAATCCGACAGTTAAAAGCCTGGAAGTGATGCCTTTGCAAAACCTGAATTACAGAAGAATAGGATGGTTTAATCTGGAGCCTTTTGGAACATTTGGTTCTTCTGAAGACACCGCATTTATTGCCAATGTTCAAATAAAGATTGTCAAATCGCCAACCGATAGTTTTCAACTGAGCATCATCAAAATGTCGAATGGAAGAACAAGAAGATTTGCTGATACCCTGGTTTCGTTGATCAATTTTAATGCACAACAGAATGACTCTTTACTAACACTCGACCGAGCCATCACGGTGAATACTACCGATAAATTTCGCAATCAATATGTGGAAGCTACAATCGCAGTTCCCGTTGGTCATTATATTAAAATAGACAAAAGTTTTGGATATGGCAATCGTGTAAGTTATCGCATCTTTACCCGCGATCCGGATTGGTATTACAATAATGATAATGACAATCATTATGATTTTAATTATGGTGTTGAATATATTATGAAACAGGACGGCCTTTATACATTGGATGGTACTCGTTCAGATGGCAGGGATAACGACTGGAACGACAATTCTGATGATAACAACAATCAGACTACTCCGCCTTCAAGTGATCAGGGCGGCTCCTATCGCTATGATAAGAACAGTAAAATTGATTCTTTAAAAAATGCACAGGAAAAGCAAATTCAGAAAATGCAGGCAGCAGTTGATTCCATGAAACAAGCGCGTGAAAAAGAAGTAAACCGCTTGAGAGATTCATTAAATAAAGCCAAAGAAGAAATCGACAAAAAAATTGAAAATCTAAATAAAAGAACTGCTTTAATTCCTAATTGTGATCAAAAACTGGCCGATAATTACTCGTTTATTATGTACATCTGAAGAATAGTTGTGGAAGTTTAGTTGGTGGGGCTTCATGCAAAAGCATGAAGCCTTTTTTCTTTTTTTCTTTTAAAAATATTCTTCGGCTTTCTTCAAAATTATTGTCTCAACTTTTGGGGTAATTCTAAAATTAGTTTATTTTATTTTCCATAAAATAGGTTTCACAGAAGGAATAATGCCATTTACTTTTGCATCTACTATTATTCCAACAGTTCCAATAATTGTTAGACCAATCTTTTGTGCAAATTTCCTTCCCTTTAAATCATCAATAATAAGTAAACAGTCGCTTAATTCGACAGCTAAGGCAATTGCGCTCGCCTCTCCTTTATCAACACTTTTTTCTACAAAAGCCTGATATCCTTTGTCTGATGCATTTCTTATTTCAACCCATGAAGGAAGAGGAATACCCGTTGGCAACTTCTGAAATTGTAGTTATGCTTCCAAATAACTTCTTCAGAAGAACAATTTCGCCAATTTTATCAAGTAAGATGAGAAAGCTTGTCAGAGATGATACTTTTTTGCATTTTCAATTTCTGTTTCTAATTCTTCCTCACTCAGATTAAATATTGAAACACTGAAATCTCCCAAAATTTCCATAAAAGCTCTCTTAGAATAACCAGATAATTCAGCAGCTTGTCCCAGAGATAAAGAACCTTTTTCATACAACTTTGCTGCAAGCAAAGTTTTTGCTTCCTTTTCATTCAGATCAACATCATCAGGAATGTTTATTGTCAAGGTTTTCATCTGTCAAACTTATGAAATAACAAGGATGTTACAAATTAAAGCATTGTTGTAATCGTTGTTAAATTGGTTAAAAGCTAAAACACAAATTCCTCTTATTCCTTTCTTTACTGCAACACACATTTATTTTAATAAAAATACAATTCCAAACCTTCCACAATTTGGAATTAACTTTGTAAACTATTTATCAAAAAATAAAACGTAAAAATGGATCCTGAAAGAACAGAAGTTTCGACTCTCGGCGAGTTTGGGTTGATCGACCATCTTACAAAAAATAACGAAATAAGAAATGCTTCTACCATTGTTACTGTTGGCGATGATGCCGCTGTAATGGATCATTTTGGAAAGCAAACTGTAATTACTACAGACATGCTGGTTGAAGGAATTCATTTTGACCTGATGTACAATCCATTAAAACATTTGGGTTATAAAAGTGTGATTGTAAACCTGAGCGATGTGTATGCGATGAATGCATCACCAGCTCAGATTACAATGAGTATCGCATTCAGCAACCGTTTCAGCGTAGAAGCATTGACTGAATTTTACGATGGCGTTTATGCGGCCTGTGATAAATACAATGTAGACCTGGTGGGCGGTGATACTACTTCTTCTCAAAAAGGATTCATCATTTGTGTAACCGCAATTGGTGAAGTAGCTCCAAATAAATTTGTTACCAGGAGCGGTGCAAAAAAAGGCGATCTCATTTGTGTAAGCGGGGATCTGGGAGCGGCGTTTTTGGGATTAACATTATTGGAAAGAGAAAAAAAAGTTTTCCTTGAAACAAAAGGCGTACAACCGGATCTTGAAAACCAGGCTTACATTGTAGGAAGACTTTTAAAACCGGAAGCACGAAGAGACATCATCGACTTTTTTGCAGAAAAACAAATTTTACCTACAGCAATGATCGACATCAGCGATGGATTGAGCAGTGAACTTTTACACATTTGCAAACGGAGCGATGTTGGCTGTGTTTTGTATGAAGAAAAAATTCCAGTGAATGATACGGCGCGGCAGTTTGCTTATAAACTCGAGCTGGATCCTACTGCCTGTGCATTGAGTGGTGGTGAAGATTATGAATTGCTTTTTACCATTGATCAAAAGGATTACGAGACGATCTCAATGAACACAGACATCAGTATTGCAGGCCATATTACTGATAAAGAGGATGGTGCTGTCATCATTACAAAAGGTGGTAATAAATATCCCCTTACTGCGCAGGGCTGGAATGCACTCAAATGATTTTTTTAATTTTTTCAAACAAATATTATCGTAACATTTTTATCCGGATTGCAAATCATGAGGCGCATATTTTTCCTGTTTTCTTTACCATTATTCTTTTCGTGTTCCGTCTCAAAAAATTACAATCCGGATAAAAAATATCCGAAAGAAGCGCTGCAGCAAGATTATACTTTACTCAGAAACATCCTGGAAAAAAAACATCCGGCTCTTTATTGGTACACATCAAAAGACAGCATGGATTATTATTTTGATGCCGGTTACAGAGCCATTACCGATTCGATGACCGAACTACAGTTTGGCTGGCAAATATTAGCGCCGCTTACTGCAAACATTCATTGCGGCCACACGAGTTTCACCATGAGCAAAGGGTGGGATCATTTTATAAAAAATAAAACCATTCCTTCATTTCCACTTTATTTGAAAGTATGGAAAGATACCATGATGGTAATCGGAAATCTGAATCACAAAAACCGGCTGATTCAAAATGGATCTTTTGTTACAGCCATTAATGGAATGCGTAATGCCGATGTCATCAATTATATGTTTCATTTCCTGGTAGAAGATGGCTATGCAGAAAATGTGAATTACATCCGCTTAAGCGTTGATTTTCCTTACTTCCACAGAAATATTTTTGGATTGTATAAAAAATACCAGGTAGATTATACCGACAGCAATGGCCTTGAAAAGAAAACTTTGATTCCTTATTTTGCTCCGGTTCAGGATACAGTGAAGAAGCAAAAAAAGGAAAAAAAACTCTATGAGAGAAAACGCACCTACCAGGAAAGGCTTCAGGACATTCGTTCGGTAGAGTATGATTCTCTTTATACATTAATGACCGTGAATAGCTTTTCAAAAGGCCATTTAAAAGGTTTTTTCAGGAGATCCTTTCGTAAAATGAGAAAGGATAAAACAAAAAATTTAGTTATTGACATTCGCGCAAATGGAGGCGGAGATATTATTAAATCTGTTTTTCTTACAAAATATTTAAGGGATAAATCTTTTAAAGTGGCTGATACGGCTTATGCGATCAGCAACACTTTGAAGCCTTACACAAAACACATTTCCGGAGGCTTTTTTAACAACGTCGGTTTATTTTTTGTAACACACAAAGAGAAAGACGGAAAATATCATTTTGGTTATTGGGAGCGCCACCGGTTTTATCCAAAAAGAAAAAACCATTTTGATGGAAAAGTTTTTGTTCTGACAAACGGGTTTACTTTTTCCGCATCTTCCTTATTTTGTAATGCAGTAAAAGGACAAAAAAACATAAAAATAGTGGGTGAAGAAACCGGTGGTGGCTGGTATGGAAATTCAGGAATTATGATACCGAGCGTAACCTTACCGAATACCAAATTGAGGGTCAGGCTTCCTTTTTTTAAACTCGTACAATATGATCACGTTCCTGTAAAAGGAACCGGTGTTATTCCCGATATTTATATTGGTCCAAACTGGCGTGATATTTTAAAAGGGAAAGACAGCAAAATTGAAAAAGTGAAGCAAATGATCGAGGAAAATGAGGGTCAGTAATTCGTTTACAAAACACTTTTCCAGTAAACGAATAAATATGGAAGATTCGAGGTTTTAAAATATCCTGTTCAAGCCAATGCCAGCAACACCTGCCATGCTTCTGCTACTTTTCCATCATCCAGTAATTCTTTCGCATATTGATGCAGCTCTGTTTCCATTTCTGCCGGATCTGTGGAGAAATATTGAAAGATATTTTTTAGTTTTTCATCTTCAAAAGCCGGATCTATCATAGGAATTTCATTCACATCTGATAATAGCTGCAGGTGCTTTCGCGATAATATCTTACTGTTTCTGATCGATGCCGGTAAATTGTCAAATCCTGCTACTGATTCAAAGTTTGCTTTGTGCACTTCAGGTAAATTAGTTTGTCTTTTATTTAAAAGCAAAAGTAGAATCAATAAAGACAATTCATACAGCAATTTTTCAACCGATTTTATTTCCTGATACTCTCAGATTATTTTGAACATTTTTGACACCTGAAACATTTTCTACCAGGCTTTCAGCACGTCTTTTTTCAAAACGGGTATCAACTGTTCCTGATAAAATAAGCTCTCCATCTTTTACATCCAGGTCAATATTTGATGCGTCTATCAATGAATCATCCATTAATCGGTCAGAAGCATCTTCTTTAATTCTTTCAATGGATCGGTTATAATTTTTCGGCCCTTTTCCACCATGTGGTCCTTCAGGCATGTTATAATTCCTTTTTTTGTGGCCTTCAAAGTCATTGTTTATATAAGGATGTTCAGGAGGGTAAACAGGAGGCTGATCAATTGCTTTTTCTAATTCATCCCTGCGGTAATAACGGTCGCTATATCCATCTGTATAGTAGCTCATATTCAAATCATTGTTGCCTGATTCATTGATTCTTCCCAAATAATAATTCTGATCGCGCGGGTCATAATTCCAGTTTGAATCTTTGTAATCATTGGATTGATGCCAGTCGCCTTCGTACGGATTCCATTTGTAATCTCTCATGATTGTGTTTTTTATTGAAATAATAATAAGTAACAAGAAAAAACTATTCCTGATTTTAACTAAAGAAAAATAAATTTTTGTTTAGTAGAATAAAACCTATGTAACACGGATGAGCATTGAATACTTTTACTTTTTACTTGACTTTAAAACAGGATCTCTGTTTTATGTTTAGAAATTACATGTTGACATCTTTCTACAAAAAACAATTTACAAATTGTGATTAAAGTCCTTTTATTGAATGACATTTTTACAGTAGAAGAGTAATTAAATTTTTTTTTGAATTCAGTTTATAAATTATAACTTTATTCAATAGAACAATACTCTTCGTTCTATTTATTCCTCTACCTCCACAAGCGAACGAAATCAATTATCTACAAAGCCAACGGGTTTCATCCCATTTTATCATCTAAATTAATGTATCATGAAAAAATTATTTTTTGCAGTTGGAGTAATTGTATGTGAGCTCCTTGCTTGCTCTTCATCTGTAAATCTGAAAAATGATAGCTATCAACCGTTATTGTTATCTGAAAATTATTTTGGCAGTAAGAATGCAATTCCCGAAAAAGAAGCGCTTAAATTGATTGATGGCTTTCCTACACACAAAAACCATTTTACCGGAAAACATAAATTGCATAATACATGGGCAATGTTTGATACTGCAGTTTTAAGGAAAGCGTCTACTGATGCAAATGTTGATACGATACAATTCGTTTTAGCGGCATGGACGGCAAAACATCAAAACTACCCAACAGTTATAATGAGAATAACTTTAAAAGATAACTTTAAAAATCAATTTAAATCTGTGCAATATATCAAGCCTGGCACCGGACAACAGTATTGTCCGCCGCCGCCAAACTGCACATTGTATTAGATGAATTATCATAACAAAGCAGTATCCTCTTCCAAACCTTCTTTACCTGAAGAAGGTTTTTTTATATTATTCCACCAGCGTTTTAGAGCGATGCCGGATCTCACTTCAAGCAGCTTTTTAGAAGCAAGAAGTGCAATCAGATTGCGCTCCAGGAAATGTTGAAATGGAGCAAGTAAACCGATCAATGCAATTTTAACCAGCCATATTTTTAACGGCTGATGGTTCACCGTGTCTTTGATAAAAAACTGGTCTATCAGTAAAACAATAAACTCGAATAAAGAAATAAAGAAAAAGTATCCCATAATCTTTACGGTCGTTTTAGATACCTGGAAAGACCCTACAAAAAGCATTAAGAAAAATACAATGACCAATACAATCGTAATTGCCATAAATTGAACATTCTTATGAATATTCTCTTTTTTCTGTTGCAGCAATAATTCCTGTTCGTGTTTCCTGTTTTCGCGGTCCACCATTAGTAGGGCAATGTCTTTTTCTTTTGAAAAATTTCTTAAAAGTTCTCTGTTCGAGTCCGCCTCTTTTGTGTAAATGAAGGCATTTTTAAAATCGTTTTGTTTTTCATATAAACTGCTAAGCTTTTCTGAGAAAGGCAAAATATAATTACGGTCATTTATTTGCTCACTTATTTTCAATGATTTTAAATAATAGTCAATTGCCATCTGATTATCATTTTTTAAACTATAGCTCTCGGCTATCTGGCTAAAGATGATCAGCTTTGTTTGCTCATCAAATTTTTTTTCAAACTCCGGTAATGCAAGCAGGTAATAATATAAGGCCGAATCCGGTTCATTCGAAAAAAAATAGACATTTCCCAGCGCCTGGTAATATTTTTCAATGCCACTATTCAAGAAGCTTTGTTTTAAATCCGGGTCGTTTTCCAGGTATTCCAAAGCCTTCCGCAGGTCTTTCTCTACAACATAAGTATAAGCAAATCTGTGTCTTTTGGCAATAATCGAATATTTATAAAGCTTCATAGAATCTGCAATTAGGATTGCTTCATCAAGATAAAATCTTTCATCGGTGAAACGCGACAGATCTAAATAATCAGAAACCATGCCTTCACCGTTGCCCTTTTCTTTGTTTAATGTGAGGCTTTTATTCAATTCGTCTTTTGCCAGATCATCGCTCTCGAGGCTTTTATACATTTCAGCAAAACAGTGGTAAATTTTCGATTGAAGAGGAACACAATTTATTTTCATGGCAATATCGAAAGCACTATTATAATTGGTGCACGCAGAAACTTCTTCGCCTTTTGCATGATAGGTATCGCCAAGTGAAATATACGTTTCTGCTTTTACAGAATCTGACGTTACATTTTGAATAACCGAAAAAGCTAACAAAGAATTATTCATGGCTTTATCATACTCTCCTCTGCGTCTCCACAAATCGGACATGCGATCATAACCAAGAGCTAAATAGTTATATTCTTTATTTGCCTGCGCGTAATCAATTCCTTTTTGAATAAACTGCATGGTTTTATCAAAACTTTCAGAAGTCGCAGAAGAACTTACATTTTGAATTGCATCACCAAACAGCGCAGTAAGTACGAGATTGCTGTTATTTGAAAGTTCAGCGGTTAATAATTGCTTTTGAAGTACACTATCTGCCTTATTGTTTAAATAAAAAATGTTGTAATAGTTGGCAAGCAGTCCCAGCGTAATCACCTTTTGAGAATCGGAAGTATTCCTGTTGCACACCATGCAAAGACTGTCGATTTGTTTGCTGAACTGGGCAAAACAATTTTGAGAAAAAACGAAAAAAATAACTAGTGTAAAAATTATTTTTTGCATACCCAAAATCTTGTACTCAAATATACAGATTCATGACAGGAAAATATTAAAAATAAATCAATCAGAAACCCTGATTTATTTTTGTCATTGCAAGCCACCAAGCAAACTCCCAGTTTATATGACTATGGCTTAAAACAACTTAATTCGTCATTGCGAGGCATGAATGGTTTATTTCATCACTGCCATGCACGAAGCAATCTCCCCCGGCAATTCATTATTGGTTAAAACAACTTATTCCGTTATTGCCAGGCACGAAGCAATCTCCTTCCAATCATTCATTTAATTCATCACTGGGAGGCACGAAGCAATCTCCCCCACCAAGCAATCTCATTCCAATCGCTCATTTATTCCGTCATTGCGCGTGACGAAGCAATCTCCTTCAATATCATATATTTCGCCGGGATTTTTTATAAATGTTTTTTTTCTCAATGATTATTTACTGGTAAAAAAGAATATTTTTTTCCATAGTCCATCATTTGATCAAAGAAATTTGTAGGGTAAACAATTTTTACATCGGTTATTTTATCGCCGTCCATTTGCGGAACAAGCTCAGGTTGGATAAATCCTTTATACGGTTTAATGTTTAACTTTTTATAACGTTCCAATACCTCTTTATGCAAGGTATGATTCACTTTTACCCCATAATTTTCGATGAGGTTTTTCCCTGCATTATAATCTCCTTCTGATTTTATCCGCTGGATTTCACGCAGCAACTGACCAAAAAGATCACGTAGTTTATTATAATCATTGATCTTCACATAAGTCTTTCCGTTCTTTTTTACAAACTCCACTACGTTGTCTTTTTTGCCATGCTCATAAGCCCACATTGCATTCAACTGACGGTTGCGCATGTGCGCTTCTTCCAGGTCTGCACCGGGTTTGAGGCGCACAAGCTGTGTCATTAATCCATTCATCATGTAAGAATCATATTCCGCCTTGCCCACTTCCAGCGAAGGCATTACCCCGATCCCGATCAGTTTAGGATCCATGATGAAATATAACCCGACAAGATCTGCCCGGGCTTCTTCCAATGCAGATGCATAGGTTTTCAAGGTCTTATCCGTAGTTTCTACTCCGGGATTTATTTGTCCGGATGCATGGCCGATTGCTTCATGCATATCGGTATGCAGGTCTTCAGCAAGATCACCATATTTCCTGATACGGTTTTTTATAGAGTCATTCAATGCAAATTCATCCAGCATGCCGCTGGTCGCACTGGCTACGTTGTACGAATGAACAATATTGCTCAATGCCACAGATTTTGATCCGTGGTCTTTTCTGATCCATTCATTGTTTGGAAGATTAATTCCGATCGGCGTACTTGGCGTAGCGCTTCCGCCTTCAGCAATAACCGTAATTGCTTTTGCAATAATTCCTTTTACATTTTTCTTTTTATTTTCGGGTAGAATTGGCGAATGATCTTCAAACCATTGAGCCTGGCTTGCAATTGCATTGATTATTTTTGTGGCCTGCAGATCTTTCATTGATACAACACTTTCCCAACTTCCCTTTCTTCCTAACGGATCAAAATAAACTTCGATAAATCCATTAACTACATCAATCCTGCTGTTGATGTCATTCACCCATGCAATATTATAATCATCCCAGGTGTGCAGATTTCCGGTTTTATAAAATTGAACCAGCAACTGAAGAGCCGTCTTTTGCTCCGTATTTTCTGCTACAGTAATTGCTTTTTCCAGCCAATCAATTATTTTATCAATTGCTGCACCATACATTCCGCCTGACTTCCACACTTTTTCAACTACATTACCGGCGCTGTCTTTTTCCACTTTACTGTTCAATCCCCATTGGGGTTGATTTCCTTTCGAATCAAATTTCGAATAAAAAGTATCTACTTCTTTTTGCGTTACATTTTCATAAAAATTTACCGAAGAAGATTTTACATTGTCCACAGCGGGGCTAAGGTTTACTAATTTTGGTTCTATTTTAGGATCATAAATAAGAGGTTCTATTCTTGCTAAAAAAGCATCCATCGTTTCGCCGCCATTTTTGGGAAATAAAGTAGAATCACTTGCTTTCACAACCTTGGAAAAATATTCAGCTGAACATTCAGGGAAAAATTTATCATTACTGTAATGATGATGATTCCCATTGCTAAACCAAAACCTGCCACAATAAGTTTCAAATTTTTTCCAGTCATCGGTTGTCTTATCGCCGGTATAACTTCCATACATTGCTTCCAATGTTTTGCGAAGCAGAATGCCATATTTACTTTTTTGATCGTAAAAAATATCACGGCCAGCGAGTGCGGCCTGGTATAAATAATATGAAAGTTGTTTTTGCTGAAGGTTCAGTTGATTGAACCCCGGAACCTGGTAACGAAGTACTTGTATATCTGCAAAGGATTGTGCCTGTACTTTGAATGAAGTATCGTAAGATGCAGCCGTAGTATCGGTTTGCGTGCTGTCTGAAGAAGTAGAAACCGTAGTATTTGAACCGCTCTCATTACAAGATGCAACGATAAGCACTATCATCAGCGAAGCGAAAACGATTTTTAATTTATGAATCATAAATATTATTTTTTGGATAAAAATAAGTAAATGCCTTACGATAATAAAACAAAAGAAGATTTCATGAAAAAATCGAAATAGAAGGTAATTGTTTTATTAAGAAACAGCGCAATCCAGCCCGCTAATTTTTAATTTTATAGCATATTTGATTTATATTTAAATAGTGAACTCAAAAATTCAATCCACTTTACAGCTTCTTCGATTTCATTTTTCATTTTTTTTAATGCCCGTTTATTGGTTTGCATTAAGCCAGGTAAAAAATATAAACTGGCCACACGCGGTTTTGGTTTTTGTCATTTTGCATTTGCTCGTTTATCCTGCAAGCAATGGTTACAACAGTTATATGGATCGCGATACTTCTTCGGTTGGAGGAATAAAAAAACCGATGCAGCCAACAAAACAGTTATTTTTTGTAACAATCATTTTAGACATTGTTGCAATTGCACTTGGGTTTTTTATTTCGGTCATTTTTGCCACAGGAATTTTTTTCTACATTCTCGCTTCGCGTGCTTACAGTTATCGCAACATCCGTTTAAAAAAATATCCAATCATTGGTTATTTGATCGTAATTATTTTCCAGGGTGCTGTTACATTTTTTTTGGTTTTTCATGGAACCAGCAGCAACCATACTTTGCAAATTCCCGTTTTAGCAATGATTGCATCAGCTTTGTTGATTGGTGG
>DATILZ010000173.1:0-7663 GCA_035475995.1 Hanamia sp.
TTCTATAAATTGGGAAACGGGGCCTTTGCTCATGGTAAAATTTTTGTGGTGCAAAAGTAATTTTTTTTATGCACTATATATTTGTTTTCATGTAGTTTAATCAATAAAAAAAGCCACATTTTGTGTGGCCTTTTTATTTTATAAAACACAATTTACTTTTGCGATTTTCCTTCAGGTATCCATCCAATTTTGTTGCCTTAACCCCTTGAAATTTATTATTCCATCAAGAGCGTAGCCAAAAATTGTAGTTATTGACCCCAGACTTCTCCGGTTAATGTGTCAATGCCCTGAACGCCCTCGGGGACGTTGGGAGGCATCATCATTGTAAGCGTGCCTTTGCCTTGCAAATGTGAATAACGTCCGGTGCCGCCCGTAATATACCATCTTCCGCTCATATTGATATTTGAGCAATCCTGGTGCATGCTGAAACTTCCTTCCTTTGTTGTCAGGGTTTCTGTGCAATGAGCTGAGTCACCGTCAAGTTGCACATCCATTATACCAGTACCAGAAATACTAAGATCTCCGGTTGTAGTAAAAGTTCCGGTAAGAACAATAGGTTTAACGAAAGTGGTCCATGTTGTTACAATAGTAACAGTTTTATCACCTTCGTGTTTTTTGCACCCCATAAGGCTGATAAATGATACTCCAAAAAGTAGAAGTATAAATTTTAATTGCATTTTCATAATTGTTTGTTTTTATTGTTTTAAAAAATGGTTACCATTTTATTTGGTTCCTCGGAATAATTGCAACAGGCTACTTCTTACACTTAAAAATTCGATGCATATATAATTCACACGAATTACTCTTTCACAAACTTCAATGTTGTTATTTCTTTATCTGATTTTATGGTGATATAGTAACTTCCCGCTGATAAATTTTGTAAATTGAATGTATAAGTTTCTCCTATTGCTGTTGTTTGCTGCACCATTTTGCCTGAAACATTAAATAGTGAAAGCGTTGTTTTGGCTGAAGCATTTAAACCTTCAATCTTTATAGCATCTTTTGCAGGATTAGGATATAATTTAATAGCTGGATTATTTTTTGTTACAGCTATATTTTCGTTAGTGCTAAGTAATTTTTTATCA
Source organism: Hanamia sp. (assembly GCA_035475995.1). Lineage (GTDB taxonomy): Bacteria > Bacteroidota > Bacteroidia > Chitinophagales > Chitinophagaceae > Ginsengibacter. The sequence goes on from DATILZ010000173.1 coordinate 1,086, forward strand.
TCATATCTTTCTCCACAAGATCCCAGCTTTATTATCCACGCATCTTCGGCACCATGATTGTTTTTTACATCACCATCAGTTGATATAGTTTGACATAATATGTTTAAATCACCATTAGTTGTTTCATAGCCAGATAGTGCCCCATCATAATTGCTGCCGCCAAAACTTTTATACCATTCTTCATTACCGTTCTTATCAAACTTAGAAATTAATGCGTCAAATGTTGCATTATCAAAGTTTGCACTAAGAACTCCCGTTTCAACAATGCCTCCGTCTTTAGTAGCAAATATTCCTGCTCCTCCTCTAAGACTTGGCTCTGCATAGCTTTTACTCCAAACGATCTTACCATTATAAGCGTTTAACTTTGTTATAAATGAAACGCTTGAATCGTTCTGTCCATTAATATCACCATCAGGAGAAGTACTGTACCCGTTTATTACAACATTGCCGTCAGTTGTTTTTGCAATCTCATTGGAAGCCCCGTTGTCATAGCCACTGCCGCCTACGGCTCTTTGCCAAACAATTTTTCCAATGGCATTTATTTTAATCACCCATACATCACCGCCTCCATGATTACCACTCACATCTCCATCATTAGAGAATGTTTGTCCTTCAAGAATGAAACTGCCAAAATCTGCTTGCACCATTGCGAAAAGCCCATCAAAATCACTTCCGCCATAGCAATGCTGAGATAGTAAGTTTCCTTTTGCGTTAATCTGAATAAACCATGCATCAAAATTGCCATCTGTATTATGATTGCCTTGTATGTTGCCATCATTTGAATTGGTAAAACCAGTAATAGCATATCCGTCATAAAATGTTTGTACAACAGCATCACCGAAATCATCGCCGCTGCCACCAAAACATTTTTGCCATTCAATATTACCTGAAGAGTTAAGCTTTACTGCCCACACATCACTTCCGCCATGATTGCCGCTCACATCTCCATCATTGGAACCTGTTTGTCCTACTGCAATATATCCACCATCGTAAGTTTGGGCTATATCATTGAAAGAATCATAACCAGTTCCGCCAAAAGTTTTTACCCATTGAAGTTGCGAATATTTATTATACCTGGCAACGAAGGCATCTGCGCCATTGGAAGCGGGAACATGGAAACCATCGTCATTAGAATTGGTTAGTCCGCATATGATAAAGCCGCCATCACTCGTAGGGGTAATCTTTACACCGGCATCATAATTGCTTCCTCCTAAAGTGGTTTGCGCTTGAAGACAAAAAGGTTTTTTTTCACAAATGGGGTCATGTTTTCGCAAAAAGTTCTCTTTATGGTTATGCGACAAATTAAGCATCAATGCTTTTTTATTAAACCTGTCATTTAATTGATTGGGCAATTGTGCATTTAGGATTGAAATGCTCAACACAAGTGTAGCAAAAAATAAAATACTTTTTTTGTTGAGTAAAGTTTTCATACATTTTGTTTTGAATTATTAATAAATAAGAAAGTATAAATAGAAATAAATTGATTCTCACTTTAGCGGTATGGTATAATTTATTCCGAAAATTTTATGGCTCATTTCATAAATTAAATTCTGATGCGAATAGCTCTGCATTATTTTTTGTGAAATATCCAATTCATAATTTCTTTCCAAAAGAGGCCAATTACTATTGCAACAAGCAACATTAATATAGGCGGATGATTAAAAAAAGTTACTGGTTTATTTCATTCTTCCAACTATTGGATTTTTCTGCTTTGGCGTTATTTGGCTCTACATCAAAATTTATTCTCTGTGATTTCTTTGTAATTTTATCTAACCTGGTACCAATAACAATCGCTTGTAAGTACAACCGCCATTGTAGTAGCATCAATTATCTGGAAGTGAATGTCGAATTTTGATCCTGATGGAATGGCTGATACATCACGCCATAATTGTTCTTCTCCATTCCCATCGGCATTTGTGATGATAGATTGCGGTGTAAGCCCTTTACCGAGTGTGAGCCATGAAGCGCTGGTGCAGTTGCCATCTACAACATTTATAGCATCTACTGCCCTTTGAAGCAGATATTCGTGATTGGACGCAAGATGTGCCACCTTCGTATCAAGTGTAATAACTTTTGCTGAGCTTTGTGTGAATTTAATAAACCCAAAACTTTTGCCGCCCTGCAACACAACGTCCAGATTGTAATGCTGATCTGTCTGTGGTTCTTTTTGGCAACCGCTGAAGATGAAAGCGATCATAATAATGATAAGAGGCATTAATGATAAGCGGTTAATCATCTTTTTCATTTTCTAAAATTTACTGGTTATTAGTAAATTGCTTTATTTTTTGTGAAATATCCACTTTATAATTCCCTTCCAAAAGAGGCCAATTACTATTGCAATAAGCAAAGTCAATATGCCCAGAAAGAAATCCATTTATTAAAAATACGATTGGAGAAAGCCGGTGTAAAACGGTATTTAGTGAATGACGGAATAATGAGTGTGAAACAGAAGTGTGATTTAGAGAATCAGCAATAGCAAACTTAGATAATGGATCATTTAAGGTATTTCCTCATGTGGCCTTCTTCGCCTCTTTTCCTAGGCTTTGCCGTGGTAAGTGCTCTATTTAGAGCACTTACCCACCGGAAAGCCCTGTTAAATCATGAAACATACATGTATATAGCTGCAAAAGAACTGGAGAAAGCTGTTGTAAGCCGGTATTTAATGAAGCGGCAATGCCTGGCTGGTTTTTCGTTTAATGTGCAACGTTACGCTCGTGCCACAGGAATTATTTTCCAAATCATACAAGTCTGAAAATTCTATTGGCAAAACGGAATTATCTTCATTAAAATCAATTAATCTTTTCCGGGTAATATCAATACCTTTTGATTGATGGGATAATACAGAAGATGCTTTCCATTCCTGCTCTTTCTTCCTTCCAATTCCATTATCAGTTATCCCGCAAACCAGCCAGTTATCTTTTATCTTGACATTAATAATGATTTCTTTTTCTCCTTCTTTGCGGCTTAGCCCATGCCATAAAGCATTTTCAACAAAAGGCTGTAAAATAAGCGGTGGTATTTTTTCAAATTCCGTAACGATGTCCTCTGCAATATTTTTTTTGTATTGTAACTGCATATCCAATCTCAGTGCTTCGAGCTGAATATATAGACCAACTGTTTCCAATTCTTTATCTAAACTGATTACATTGTTCTCTGAATTATCAAGTACCTGGCGAAGCAATCTTGAAAATGAACCAATGTAATAAATGCCTTCCGTTTTTTTATCATTAGCTACCAGTGCCTGGATTGAATTAAGCGCATTATAAATAAAATGAGGATTCATTTGTGCTTTCAGCGCTTTCATTTCTAATTCCTTTATTTGATTTTTTATAAAAATATCCTGTCTTATTTTCTGTACTCTTGCTCTGAAAATGCTTACAATAACAGATGAAGCAATAGCAATAACAATTAAGCGAAACCACCATTTATTCCAAAAAGGGGAAGTAATGGTAAACCTGAAAACATCAGGTTTGCTCCATCCCGAAGCCTTATCTTTTGCTCTTACTATAAATTGATATTTACCCGGAGGCAATTGCGCAAACGATACAGATTTTGTTTTGGCAGGAATACTCCATGATGCATGAAACGGTAATAATTTATAAGAATATTCAGGATTAGAATTTGAAGTAGAAAGGTCAATGGCATTAAAAAAAATACCAAGGGAATTCTGATCGTAATCCAATACAGGATTAAAAGGCAATTGAAAATAGCCGTACAAAGAATCGGTTAATTTACCCCAGTCAGTTTCTTTAAAAGCAAGGGTAACTTTTTCAATTATGACATGCGGCGGTTCTTTAAATAAATTGATGTCAGCAGTATGAAATTTTAGTATTTTATCCGGCGTAGAAAGATACACATTGCCTGCAGAATCGGTTATAAGCCTTTCATAGTCACTCCTGCTCAAAGCAAGTTCTTCAGCTTTGGCATAATTAAACACTTCCCATTTGTCCGCTTTATTCTCCTGCAATATATCTAACCCCGTAGGTGTTGCAACCCAAAGCCTCTTTTGGCGGTCATTGATAATGGCAACCACATTGTTACTTTGTAAACCATCTTTCAGGGTAACGTGATTTTTTAAAAAAGGCATCTTATTTTTTATAAGGCCATATTCGTATAAACCAAGGCCAGGAAAGGATAGCCAAAAATTATTATCCGCATCTTCATAAAAGGAAACAGGTAACTCAATACCTTTTTTGCTGCCATCAATACCTGTTTCTTTTACAAGGGAAATAAGGTTATTGGATTTATCTATGCAAAACACTCCAACTTCATCAATATATAAAAGCAACAAACCGTTTTTCATTTCATACACTCTTGTTGGCTTAATCAGCGGAACGCCTGTATTGTGGGGAATAAAGGTTGAAAATTTTGCGGAGCTTCCATATAATAAAGTAGAATCAGCACATATAAAAAATTCATTTCTGCTTTTTACATATTTCATATCATAAACATGCTCCGTGGTTTTAAGATTCAATGCAGATGAGAAGTCTTCCAGTTTGTTACCATCAAAATGTAAAAATTTTCTAAACCGTGTCAACATCCAAAGGCCGTTCTTCTCATCAAGCGTAAAAATATCCACTGGGTCTTTATAATAATTTTCATAGCCGGGAGAATGTGGCGGCATTATTTGCTTACATTGATTATTTGTGTAAATCAGCAAACCGTTTTTTGCCGCCGATGAAAGGAATAATTTATTACCTGGAAGCGCGATAAGATTATATATTTCGTTTAAAAGGACACTATTATTTTTGTCTATAGTTGTAAAAGAAATATCTTTTATTTTCAACAAACTCGCTATTGTGCCAATCCAAATATTGTGACTTGAATCCTCAGTAATAGAAGATGGATACCCATATTGATTTTTTTTAGAATAAGAAAAATGTTGCCAATCGCCCGGCTTTGAAATCTGCAGAAAGTTTTCACTCTCCAGCCAAAGTCGTTTTTTTGAATCAATGAAATAAGAAAAATAACTTGTGGTAGTTAAATTCTTTTTGTATAAAGGAACCAGTTGATGATTCCTGATTATATAAATATTGTTGATGGTACTTACCCAGATTTCGTTATTCTGCACCGACATCACATTAAACATAGAGCCGTAATCTTGTGAGGACGCAATATGCAGCCATTTACCTACTTTGCCTCTGTATACAATATCATTAGGATAATTAACATACAACTCTCCATTAAATTCGACAATGCTTCTGCACATACTGTTTTCAAAACCCGGGTAAAGAGTTATTTTTTCCCAAATACTGTCCGCAAATTCGTAAGCGCCTTTAACTGTAAGCGCCCATAAGCGCTTATCTTTTGTTTCTATAAAATTGAATACATAAATATTATTCAGATTATCGTTTGTCGGATAAGTTATAAATTTATTGTTTTTAAATTGCGCCATTCCCGCGGCTGTGCCTACCCAAAACCGCTTGCGGCTATCCTGAAAAACTATGTTGGTATGAAGTGACGGCAAACCATCTTCAAGGCTATAATTTACAAACTGCCTTCCATCGAAGCGGCTTACGCCTGTTGGACTGCAAATCCATAAATAACCATTTTTATCCTGGAACACTCCATAAGTTGACGCGCTGGGTAATCCGTCATTTACATTGTATAACTTGAAGCTAAGCTGTTGCGCATATAATTTTGTTGGCAATATCAATCCTATTGCAAACAAAAAATTGATGAAAATATAGAGAAGCAAAGCTTTCACTATCTTATATTTAAAAGATGCAAAAATTCATCTTTGTGCGTCCGAGAAAGTTCTATCTCATGTCCGTTGCTCATCACAATTTCACCTCCTTCGCCTCTCCGGTACATTTTTACATGAGCCAGATTAATCAGGTAAGAACGATGCGCCCGGAAAAAGGATTGCTGAGTCAATATTTCATCATACTGTTTTAATGTATAGCTTGATAAAATACATTTTTTATCAGTAAGATAAAACTGAGTGTAGTTGCTGCTTGCATGGCAATATACAATTTCATTTAACGGAATAACTATAAACCCTTCATTGGTGGGTACTGCAATGTTATCATGGATTTTATGAGGGTTTTTTATATCCTGGTATAATTGTTCTACCTGTTCTTTAGAAGCAGATTGAACAGGATTTCTCTCTTTTACTTTGTTTACTGCCTGTACCAATTCATCTGTTATTATTGGCTTCAATAAGTAGTCAATTGCATTAAAGCGAAAAGCCTTAATAGCGTATTGGCCATAAGCAGTAGTAAAGATTAATGAGAAATCAATTTTATCTAACTTGTTTAATAAATCAAATCCCGTTTCACCTTTCATTTGAATATCGAGGAAAACTATATCAGGCTCATATTCCTTTATTCCCTCCAATCCTTCTTCAACGTTGGAGGCATGACCAGCTATTATAATTTCAGGAAAATATTGTTGCAACATTTTATGAAGAAAATTCCTGCTTTGCAATTCATCATCTATTATAAATGCTGTAGCTGGTGGCATCGATATAGAATTATTAATGTAATATAATTCAGATCTGAAAATTAATCTATTTCCGTATTCTTTTTTTTATTTTTATAAGGGGTTTTTAGTAATTGAAGTTCTTTTTATTCAGC
>DATILZ010000174.1:0-6877 GCA_035475995.1 Hanamia sp.
TTGCTCACCGAAATAAAATCAAAAAAACAGTACGCACAATTAGACAGCAATTATGCCCGGGTGAAAAGTGAAAACGAGGATTTGAAAAGGCAAATTAATGGGCTTCATAAAAAAGAAAGAGAAATGGAAACCGGTATTTCCCGCTTAAAAGAACTGGAGAGCCGTCTGGCAATGTATGAAGAAGAAAAAGCTAAAATGATTTCCAATCTTGAACAAATGGTAAATCGGAATAAGATATTTACAGGAATTAAAAATTCGTGAATATCAAAATAAATTACTTTAAATTTACTTAGAAATTCATCCGTAGTTATGAAAGTTAAATGACCAGCCAAAACCCTGGATTCAATTATTAACTTTAAAACTTACAATCATGAATTTTCAAACATTGAGTAAACAAAGAAAATTTGTTTTAATCTCCGCTGCCATCGGTTTCATTTCAATATTTTTACCCTGGGTTTCTATTTCGATTTTGGGATATACCCAAAGTGTAAATGGTCTGCATGATAAAGGCATCCTTGTGTTTATTTGTTTTGTCGCGGCAGGAGTCATTGCATGGCTAGGCGATCAAACAAAAAATTTAGACAAAACAATGTGGACTGTTACACTCGTTGCAGGAGCAGTGGCATTGCTTTTAACCATCTGGTTTTACTCACAGGCCACCAGTTCCATTATGGGATCTTCTCTTGTTGGTTTTGGCGTTTACATTGCGGCTATCGCTTCTATAGGTATTTTGGCATTTGCTTATCTGTTCAAATCTCCCGGTGATAATTTGAAAGATGGATTTAATAACATCAAAATAAATATTGAAAATAAAATTGGAAATGGGAGAAATACTTCAACAAATTCTTCCAGTTCAGCGCCTCTTGTTGAACCGCCGGCAAATGCGGTTACTGAAGATGAAAATATTACCCCGGTACTTTAATAAATTTCTTTAAATATTTTAGATAAGTAGTTTTTCAATAACACTGCTTATCAGCCTTCTCCAATTTTTATTAACCTCTAAATTTCTAAACTATGAATTTAATTGAACGTGCTAAAAACATGCTTGTGACTCCAAAAGCCGAATGGCTTCTGATAGAAACTGAAATTGCCACTCCAAAATCTTTACTTATTAGTTATGTATTGCCAATGGCAATTATTGCTTCGATTGGAAAGATCTTAACCGGTCTGGTTTGGGCTGGCTTGTTCACTAGCTATTTTATTTGGGCGGCCATTTTTGCTTTCATTTCCATCATTGTTTCATTTTATATTTCTATTTATATAATTGATATGCTGGCTCCGAGTTTTGGTTCAGAAAGAAACCTGAATAAATCTGCGCAATTGGTCGCTTATTCAAATACGCCCAATTGGATAGCCGGATTGCTTTCATTTATTCCAATTATCGGATGGTTACTCGTTATTGCCGGATGGATATACTCCATTTATCTTTTTTACATTGGCCTTGGCCCTTTGAAGAAAACGCCGGAAGATAAAAAGGTTGTTTATATGATTGTCGCCTTTATTATTATGATTGCAGTTGTATTTATTATATCAGCGATCTTAATGGCCATATTTGGAGGTTTAATTGGCTATGGGCTTGGTTATGGACATTTTGGCCGCTTTGGTATGTGATGATATTTTAAAGTTTATTTTGGGAAAAGCATTCTATTATAGAATGCTTTTTATTTGGGGAATCAAATCACATAACTCTTCATTATTTTTGTTGATAAAGAAAAAGAATGTCAGAAATTAATTTAATTGCAAACATGAGAAGAGTCTATCAATTGGAATCACTTTTAAAAAAAGATGTAAACGCAGATCCAATAAGACAATTTGAAAAATGGTGGCATCATGCAATTGAAACAAAAGTAGAAGAACCAAATGCAATGACTCTTGCTACATGCAATGCTTTAGGAAAGCCATCTGCAAGAATTGTTTTATTAAAAGAAATAAAGAGAAATGGCTTTGTTTTTTTTACAAATTATGAAAGCAGAAAAGCAAAAGAAATTGAACAAAATGGATTTGCTGCACTTGTTTTTTTTTGGAAAGAATTAGAAAGGCAAATCAGAATTGAAGGTACCGTAAAGAAAATAACTGCGGAGGAGAGCGATGAATATTTTTCTTTAAGACCAAGAGAAAGTCAAATAGGAGCGTGGAGTTCACCTCAAAGTTCGATTATTGAAGACAGGGAATTTTTGCAAAAAAATGTACAGAAATTTAGTGAACAATTTCAAACAGGCAAAGTACCACGGCCGGATTTTTGGGGAGGATATATTTTAGAACCAACTGTAGTAGAATTCTGGCAAGGCAGGCCAGGACGGCTTCACGACAGACTTCGTTATTCTTTATCAGAAAATAATGAGTGGCTTATAAACCGGCTGGCGCCATAAAATAACTTTTGGAAAGTATTAAACTTTCCAAAAGTTATGAACTCAGTAATCAAATAAATAACGTGAGTTTAGATTTTCCCGTTATCAGTTTTAATGTATCCGCCTACGCTTCTTTTTTATCTTTTCCTTTTTCAGAAGTTGCTTTTGCATTTTTTGTTACCGGCCTCGACTTGCCAAAAGAGCCCATAAATATTTTACCTTTTTTTGTTTTTTTATCTCCGCGTCCCATTGAAATTTATTTTATTTTTTTGATTGAATAATTGATAATAAAAAAAGCAAGATACAATATTGCATCTTGCTTTTTTAAATTTTTACGAAAATCAGATTTTCGATGATAGTTCTTTACCTGCTTTAAATTTAGCTACTTTTTTAGCTTTAATTTTAATAACAGCGCCAGATTGAGGATTGCGGCCATTACGTGCAGCTCTTTTGCTAACAGAGAAAGTTCCGAAACCAACAAGGGTAACTTTTCCACCACCTTTTAAAGTTTTGGTTACTGTTGTGGTGAAAGAATCTAAAGCCGCGTTAGCCTGGCTTTTTGTAATTCCTGCGTCATCGGCCATCTTGGCGATTAGTTCAGCTTTGTTCATAATAATTTATTTGATTTTTTTAACAGCGACAAATATAGAAGGTTTTTCAATGCAATAAAATTTTTGCGGGAAAATTTTTTCCACTGAATGTGAATGAAATCCACCATTGGCAAGGATTACAGCGTTTTATGCGGAAATGTACTTAAAGACATTGTGAAGTTGTTTTAGAATCAAATGTAGCATCAGCGCGGGTTTTGATAAAATTTAATGAAAACCCTTGCTTAATGGATTATTTGAAATGAAAGTATTTTTACGATAAAGCCTTTTGAAAAAATAAAAAATTATCAGACATTTTGAAGAAGCGTACGAAAAGATAGTACGTGATCATTCCATTTTGCAACACTTTTCTGCTTCAGTTCGGCAGCAAATTTTTTAAGATAATTATCGTAATCTTTTTTTGAATGTGCATAAAATTGAATGACGAAAGTTTTTCCCTCTTCCTCTTCGTGCTCTAACAATTCATAAAACCGGTGATCATAAAAACAGCCGGTAGCAATGATTTCCGGTATATGGATTTCTTTTTGCCATTGCATCCAATCATTCAATTTTTCGTGGTCCACTTTAAAAGTAATATTGTAAATAAGCATTGGTTATAATTTTATTTCAAGGTAAATAGGACAGTGATCACTGTGTTTTACGTCAGGAAAAATATCTACTTTCTGAATGCGATCTTCAAGATTATTGGTAACATTGATGTAATCAATTCTCCAGCCTTTATTCTCTAAACGCGTTGTGGGTCGCAGTACGTTCCACCAGGTATATTGATGAGGTTCTTTATTTAAATGACGAAAACCATCTGTAAACCCATTCTTCAAGAATTTATCAAACCATGCTCTTTCTTCAGGTAGAAAGCCGGTTGTTTTTTTATTGGAAACAGGATTGTGAATATCAATTTCTTTGTGAGCAATATTATAATCGCCGCAAACAATTAATTTAGGTCGTGTTTTTTTCAACTCGTTGAGATAATCTAAAAATTCATCCAGCCAAATGTATTTATAAGATTGACGATGTTCGCCGCTGGTTCCGGAAGGAAAGTAAACGGATATCAAAGTAATATCTCCAAAATCAGCACGCAAAACTCTTCCTTCAAAATCGCTTTGCTCGTTTCCATGACCATATTCTACATTATCCGGTTCGAGTTTGCTTAAAATGCCAACACCACTATATCCTTTTTTTTGCGCTGAAAAAAAATAAGGCCTGTATCCTGCAGATTCAATTGACACACGGTCTATATCCGATTCATTTGCTTTTATTTCTTGCAGACAAATGATATCTGCGGGATCAGTATTGAGCCATTCAATAAATCCTTTTTTTATGGCAGATCTGATGCCATTTACATTGTAAGAAATGATTCGAATATTTTCGTTCATGTTGTTTAGCATTAATTGATTAAAAGTAGCGTCAAACACCATACAACAAACATCGTACAACAAACATCGTATAATCAGTTACGCTTCATAATCCAACTGCGGCCTCAGCCATCTTTCAACTTCTTCCACTGACATATTTTTTCTGCATGCATAATCTTCTACCTGGTCTTTTGCAATTTTTCCTATTCCAAAATATTTGCTTTCAGGATTAGCAAAATACCAGCCACAAACAGAGGGCGCGGGATACATGGCCAGCGATTCAGTCAAAGTGATGCCGGCATTTTTAGTTGCATCCAATAATTCAAAAAGTTTATATTTCTCAGTATGATCAGGACAGGCCGGATATCCCGGAGCAGGGCGAATACCTGCATATTTTTCTTCTATTAATTCTTTAGAAGATAAATTTTCTTCCTTGGCATAACCCCAGAATTCTTTACGGGTCCTTTCATGCAGTAATTCTGCAAAAGCCTCTGCCAGCCTATCGGCCAAAGCCTGCAACATGATTTTGCTATAGTCATCAAACTCTTTATTGAACCTTTCAATATGAGGTTCCAGGCCGTGCATAGAAACTGCAAATGCGCCCATATAATCTGTATTGTTTGTCTCTGAATCAGGTTTAATAAAATCTGCCAAAGAAATATTTGGCTGCCCCGGCGCTTTCTTTATTTGCTGTCGCAAAAATTCTAAATTGAAATTTTTTCCATCAACATTTTTCACTTCCACCGTATCGTCTGAGATTGCGTTTGCTTCCCAATAACCTACAACTCCTTTTGCAGTAAGCCATTTTTCTTTGATTAATTTTTTTAAAAAAACCTGCGCCTCTTCATACAGTTTTGTTGCGGCTGCACCGATTTTCTCATCAGATAATATCTGCGGGAATTTTCCATGCATTTCCCATGCAATGAAAAATGGCTGCCAATCGAGATATTCATAAATTTCATTCAAATCATAATCTTCAAAAACTTTCACGCCGGTAAATGCCGGTTTTACCGGAGTATATTTTTCCCAGTCAATTGGAAATTTATTTTTTTGTACCTGTTCAAATGGTAATAAAACTTTTGCTGATTTCTTATTCCCAAAATCATTTTTCAATTTTTCATACTCATTTTTGATGCCGCTTAAAAAATCACTTTTGTTTTCTTTATTCAATAAATTTCCGGCAACAGTTACACTTCGCGAAGCATCCAAAACATGGATTACACCATTATCATATTCCTGTGCAATCCTCACGGCAGTGTGTAAACGTGAAGTAGTGGCGCCGCCAATCAAAAGAGGAATCGTGAAATTATTTCTTTTCATTTCTTTAGCCACATGCACCATTTCATCCAGTGAAGGGGTGATTAGGCCACTCAATCCGATCATGGCAACGTCTTTTTCTTTTGCCACCTGCAGGATCTTTTCCGCAGGAACCATCACGCCCAAATCAATCACTTCATAACCATTGCAACCAAGCACAACACCCACAATGTTTTTTCCAATATCATGGACATCGCCTTTTACAGTTGCCATTAAAATTTTTGCAGGACCGGAACCTTCCACATTTAAGATTCCTGCCTCAATATTAGCCTGCTTTGTTTTTTCTTTTTCCGCTTCAATAAAAGGGAATAAATAATTCACGCTTTTCTTCATCACGCGGGCGCTTTTTACCACCTGCGGCAAAAACATTTTGCCGCTTCCAAAAAGGTCGCCGACTACATTCATCCCATCCATCAAAGGACCTTCTATCACATCCAGTGGCTTTGGAAACATCAATCGTGCTTCTTCTGTATCCTGCTCAATGTAATCCGTAATTCCGTTCACAAGAGAATGAGTGAGGCGTTTTAAAACATCTTCGTTTCGCCAGCTTTCGTCTTTCACGCTTACTTTTCCTTTCGATTTTACTGTTTCAGCATAAGCCAGCAATTTATCAGTCGCATCTGCTTTGCGATTCAATACCACATCTTCAACCAGTTCTTTTAATTCCGGTTCAATATTTTCATAAATCTCGAGCTGGCCTGCATTTACGATTCCCATATCCATTCCTGCCCTGATTGCATGATACAAAAACACGGAGTGCATGGCTTCCCGAACGCGGTCATTTCCGCGAAATGAAAATGAAACATTACTTACTCCTCCGCTCACTTTTGCCAGTGGCATTAATTTTTTTATCTGTCGTGTGGCTTCAATATAATCAACACCATAATTGTTGTGTTCTTCAATACCAGTGGCTATTGGAAAAATATTCGGATCGAAAATGATGTCTTCCGGTTTGTATCCGGCTTTTTCTGTAAGAATGTTATAAGCGCGTTGGCAAATATCTACTCTTCGCTGCAGTGTATCGGCCTGGCCGGTTTCATCAAAGGCCATCACAACAACGGCTGCGCCGAAGCTTTTGCAAATGAAAGCTTCGCGTAAAAATTTTTCTTCGCCTTCTTTCAAAGAAATGGAATTGACAATACATTTTCCCTGAACACATTTCAATCCCGCTTCGATGATATGAAACTTGGAAGAATCAATCATTATTGGAATTTTTGCGATGTCTGGTTCCGCTTGCAGCAGGTTCAAAAAA
>DATILZ010000175.1:0-2640 GCA_035475995.1 Hanamia sp.
GTTTTTGAAAACAAATTGGATGAACTGACCGCTTTGAAATCCAACACTTCAAAAAATAAATTTCTTTTTAAAGCCAACCTCAAAAATTTTATTGCCACCGCACAAGCGGCACATTTGCTTTTGCTACAACAGCATAAGCCAACCCAAAGGCAAAAGAGCCGCTTCTCCAACGCTTTATTCCGCTTCGTAGAAAAATCAATCGGCTAAATTTTTCTTCAACTCCTTTATAGATGCTTTTATAAATCCTGCCTTATCTTTTTTTGCTTCCCTGATGATGGCTTTTATATGTGCAGGGTTTGTAGAATATTTCTCAGACCATAACATAATTTCTAATATAATGGGGAATAAGTTTATCCCCATTTCGGTCAGCTTGTAAAAAACCCGGGTCTTTGTTCCGGGGTTGTCAACCTTTCTAATAAACCCGTTTTCTTCAAGTGCCAGCAGGCGTGCTGACAAAATATTTGTTGCAATGCCTTCCTCTGCATTCAGGAAGTCCTTGTAGGTGCAATTCTTATTTAAAATCAGGTCTCTAATTATCAGCAACGACCACTTATCTCCCCACATTTCAAGAGACCAACTGACAGGGCAATCCGACCTCTTTTGACTCTTGTTCATAATAATATTTTCTTTTGCACTTGCGTTTTGCAATTATCGTTGTATGTTTGCACTTTCAAAATGCAAGCAAAGATACAAATAGATAATTAAAAACAAACCGATGAAACAGACAATTTTAATAACAGGTGCATCTTCAGGCTTTGGCTTGATGCTGGCAAAGAATTTACATCAACAAGGTTATAATGTAATTGGTACAAGTCGTAATCCGGAAAAACTGCAAGTCACTGTTCCATTTAAAGTATTGGCTTTGGATATTACTAATGAGAATTCAATAAAAGAATTTACAAAGCAACTTTTTGAAACCGTAAATCAATTAGATGTTTTGGTTAATAATGCGGGTTATATGCTCACTGGATTAGCAGAGGAAACATCAACAGAAGTAGGGAAACTTCAATTTGAAACTAACTTTTGGGGAACAGTAAATGTAACAAATGCAATATTGCCTTATTTCAGAAAACAAAAGTTTGGTCAAATTATTACAGTTAGCTCAATGATGGGGCTAATATCTTTACCTATGAAGCCAATATATGCCGCATCCAAACATGCCTTAGAAGGCTTCTTTAAATCATTGCGTTTTGAGGTAAGCCAATTTAATATCAAGGTTAGTATGGTACAGCCAATGTGGGCAAAAACAAATCTTGGCACAAATATGATTTCTGTTGATGGAAATATAGCAGAATACAAGCTCTATAAAGAGCAAGTAAATAAGTATATCAAAAATAGTATGGCAGAGGGAGATGAGCCTTCTGTAATAGTGAACAAAATTATTAAAGTGATAAATGCCAAAAATCCAAAATTCCGAAACATTGTAGGAAAAATGGCAGGAATGGTACTATTTCTTAATAATTACGCCTATCCACAGTTTGAAGGGGCAATAAACAAAAGTGTAAAATCGGCAAAATAAAATAATTGCACACATCTAAAAAACAAATGACTGAAGCGAAAAATATCAAGACGAGAATTAATTAAACAAGGGGACTTGCTTTATCAGTTTTAGCCTTACCTTTTCCATTAACAGCAATTTCAAATTTTAACGACATGACAGATAACAAAAATTTTGACGTAATCATAGTTAGCGGAAGCTATGCAGGACTTTCGGCAGCAATGTCTTTGGGACGGGCATTAAGAAATGTTCTAATCATTGACAGCGGTTTGCCTTGTAACCGACAAACACCTCATTCCCATAACTTCATTACGCAAGACGGAGAAAAACCCAGCGTTATTGCGGAAAAAGCAAAAAAACAAGTGTTGAAATACGACACAGTAAAATTCTTAACTGACCTTGCCGTTAATGGAACGAAAACCGATAAAGGTTTTGAGATTTCAACTCAATCAGGAAAAATATTTACAGCTAAAAAACTCGTTTTTGCAACAGGCTTAAAAGACATAATGCCAAACATTAAGGGATTTTCTGAATGTTGGGGAATTACAGTACTTCATTGTCCCTATTGCCATGGATATGAAGTAAAGGATCAAAAAACAGGGATTTTGGCAAATGGATATGGCGCATTTCATTTGGCTCGGATCATTAGTAACTGGACAAAGGATTTAACCATATTTACCAATGGAAAATCTCAATTGACACAGGAGCAAACCGATGAAATCAAAAGACACGATATTTCAATAGTTGAAAAGGAAATTACCTCATTGAAACACAAAGACGGTGTAGTGGAAGAAATAATTTTTGAAGACAATTCAACTTTTCAATTACAAACTATTTATTCAAGACCTCCTTTTGAACAACACTGTAAAATCCCCGAATTATTGGGTTGTGAATTGACAGAACAGGGACTTGTCAAAGTAGATGCATTTCAGAAAACAACAGTGGATAATATATTCGCTTGTGGAGACAATACCAATCCTCTTCGTGCTGTACCATATGCTATATCAACAGGGAATATTGCAGGAGTAGTATTAAATAACGCAACGACAGAAGAAGAATTTTTAAAATGACAATAAAAGCTGCATATAACAAATAAGACTTCGTCGGGCACGTAGTGCCTCCGATAAAGTCTCATGTTGTAC
>DATILZ010000176.1:0-3528 GCA_035475995.1 Hanamia sp.
CTGGATAAAAATTAAAACGCTGATGCAGAAAGAAATAAAAACCACTGCACTTCCTATAATGCCTACCAATGTTTTTGAAAGTACATTACGGGCAAGGCCGTTAATCAAACATCCAAATAAAGGAAGAAGGGGAACCAGGTAAATAAGTTGAATTGCATCCATAAACCAAACTTCGGCAGCGTTTAAAATTTTAAAATATTTTTTCCCATTTTCATTTTCATAAAAATGATTTTAGTTTTTTAACCTGTTTAAAAAATTGATATCAATAGAACGGGTATTTCTGTATAGCATTACGATGATAGCCAGTCCCACACTCACTTCTGCGGCTGCAACAATCATAATAAAGAAGACAAATATTTGTGCGCTGGATGCCATTGAATAACTAAAAGCATTTACACCGGCCATGTGCATTTTTGAAAAAGCCACCAGCATCAAATTCACTGAATTGAGCATTAATTCAATGCACATAAAAACGATGATTGAATTACGCCTTGTGAGCGCACCAATGATGCCAATGCAAAACAATGTTAACGACAAAAATATATACCACTTAATCTCCATGATTACAATTTTACGTATAAACCAATCCCTGCAGTATTTGATGCAGGAGCTATTGAAAAAATATCTTTAATTTTCTTAACTGCGATTCCATTGAAAATATCCACTGCTTTATAAGAAGCTCCTTTCGTCAGAAACTTTACAATCAATCCCGAACCAATCGCACCGATTCCGGAATACAATGCGCCATTATAATCCTGTGCTTTTACCGACTTTTCTGTTTTTCTTACCAGGCTGTAAACAGCAATAGCAGCGCCGGTATAAGCGGCAGCTTTATAAATAATTCTTCCCGTTCTGAAGGTTTTGAATAATTTGTTTACATCGTCGTTTTGTTTCAGTCCAAGAATTTCTGCTACTTTTGAAATCTTCTGAATGGGGGTTCTTCCTAATGTAAATTTTGGTGCAAAACCTTTTTCTACATGCATCACTTTTCCAATAATATCTTTCAGGTCCAAATGATTTAAATCAATCTGAGCAGAAGATTTTTCTGCAAATAATAATGCTGCAAACACAAACAAAAATATCGTCAATATTCTCATATTCCGTTTTGTTTTACCGGGTCTTTTTTACCAATTAAAATAGCACCAACCATTGCGCTTAAAAATAAAACACTACTAATTTCAAAAGGCACGACATATTGATTGAATAATGCTTTGCCGAGGTTTTCGGTAAGACCTACACTTGTTCCAGCCCTCATTACAGTATTAGCAGAATCTGAATGAGAAAGCGCGGCAACCAACACAATCATTAAAGTAAGCCCGGAAATGACGCCGGCTAATTTCATGTAAATATTTTTCATTGGTTCAGTCTCTGCATTCAAATTCATGAGCATGATTACAAAGAGAAACAAAACCATAATAGCACCTGCATAAACGATGATATTCACAATAGCAAGGAACTGTGCATTCATCAAAACATAATGTCCGGAGATGGCAAAAAATACGATGATGAGGCACAATACACTATAGATAGGATTTTTGCTGGCAACGACCCCAATAGCACCAAAGATGGCAAGGGCAGATAAGAACCAGAAGAGGATTTGTGTTATCTCCATTTCGATTATTTCGTTTCTATTTTTATTACCTTTCTATTAATTATACCTGCTGATTTTCTTTTAGAAAAAACAGGAATCTTCTTTATTTATTTATTTACTACATCTAATACTAAAATGCTAATGGAAGGTTGAATGCTAAACTCTTCTAAACCATTCTAAACTCTTCCAACCCATTCATTCTAAACTCTTCTAAACTTCCTAAACTATTTTCTCAATGTTCATTTCCATGTCCCTGCGGATGCTTTATTCTTGAGCCTTTAGCTTTTGCAAAACCTTCCGGGTCTGTTTTTGGATCTGGAATTAAAAGATCTTCTTTTCCATAAATAAATCCTTTTCTCTGGTAATTTGCCGGGGCAAAAGTTTCTGACAAATAAACTGCATCTTTTGGACAAGCTTCTTCACATAATCCGCAGAAAATACAGCGCAACATATTTATCTCATATTTTGCTGCATATTTTTCTTCACGATACAGATGTTCTTCGCCTGGTTTACGTTCTGCACATTCCATGGTAATCGCTTCTGCTGGACAGGCTAAGGCACATAATCCGCATGCAGTGCAGTTTTCACGTCCTTCTTCATCACGATTTAAAATCTGCAATCCACGAAAAACAGGACTAAAAGGCCTTGTTTCTTCAGGATAATTTATGGTGACTTTCTTTGTAAAAAAATGTTTGAGTGTAATGCTCAGACCTTTGACAACAGCCGGTAAATAAATCCGCTCCCAAAGGTTCATTTTCCTTCTATCTACCGGTTTTACTCTATTTGTTAATGCTTCCATTTCACTATATTTAAATCTGGCTTCTATTCTTTCTGCTGCAAAAGTATCGTTAAGTTTTAGAAATGCCAGTGATTTTGTCTTAATAAAATTAATGCGCCTGTTACCAGCATATTAAAAAGCGCCAATGGCAATAAGATCTTCCATCCCAGGTTCATCAATTGATCATAACGGAATCTAGGAACTGTCCATCTTACCCACATAAAAAAGAAAATAAAGAGGCAGATTTTTACAAAAAATACTGCGCCTTCGATGATGGTTACCCAATTTTGACCAATAGTGTGAATGAGGTTTGCATCATTTACAAAAGGAATATCATATCCTCCAAAATATAAAGTTGTCATCACCGCACCGCTTAAAAACATGTTTACATATTCGGCGAATAAATAAAATCCGAGTTTCATCGACGAATATTCTGCATGATACCCTCCCATTAATTCATTTTCTGCCTCTGGCAAATCAAATGGAGTACGGTTTGTTTCAGCAAAAGCACAAATAAGGAAGATTAAGAATCCCAAAGGTTGAAGGAATATATTCCATAAATGGTCTTTTTGCTGCACTACCATTTCATTGAGGCTCAAGGTGCCGGTGATCATTAATAAAGCAATCAAAGCAATTCCAAGTGCCAGTTCATAACTAATGATTTGCGAAGCTGCACGCATGGCGCCGAGCAAAGAAAACTTGTTATTACTTGCCCAGCCACCAATCATAATTCCATAAACACCCAAACTTACCACACCAAATACATAAAGGATGCCGATATTGATATCAGCAATCTGTAATGAAACATCTCTTCCAAAAATATGCAATGTGTCGCCCCATGGAATTACAGCGCTAACCATAATTGCCGTAAGCATTGCGAGAATTGGACCAAGAATAAATAAGAATTTAGAAGAAAAATTAGGAACAATTTCTTCTTTAAAAAATAATTTTAAACCATCTGCCATCGGCTGAAGAATGCCAAAAGGCCCGGCTCTGTTTGGGCCGCGTCTATCCTGCATAAATGCCGCTACTTTTCGCTCGGCATAAGTTGAATACATCGCGACAAAAAGAGAAACCATTACCACAACTACAATTAAAACAAGTTTTTCTGTGAATAAAACCCAGTCGATGGCTAAAAGAATTTGGTTTGAATACATGT
>DATILZ010000177.1:0-6987 GCA_035475995.1 Hanamia sp.
CAGGTAATTGTAAAAGAAATTGATGGTAAAAAATGTGAGCCTTTTGAAAACCTTGTTGTAGATGTTCCCGCAGAATATAGCGGACGTGTAATCGATTTGGTTACCCAAAGAAAAGGCGAAATGCTCATCATGGAAAGCAAAGGGGAAATGCAGCACCTGGAATTTGAAATTCCTTCAAGAGGACTGATAGGCTTACGTTCCAATATGCTTACCAATACAGCTGGCGAAGCGGTAATGGCGCATCGTTTCCTCGAATACAAACCCTGGAAAGGATATATTCCAGGAAGAAGCAATGGTGTTCTTATTTCAAAAAACCAGGAAAGAACAACAGGATACTCAATTGATAAATTGCAGGACCGTGGAAGATTTTTTGTAGATCCGGGAGAGGAAGTTTATGTAGGGCAAATTATTGCAGAACATATTAAACCAGGAGATTTAATTGTAAATGCTACGGAGCCGAAAAAATTGACCAATCATCGGGCAAGCGGCGCTGATGATGCTTCGAGGATTGCACCAAAAATACAAATGACTTTGGAAGAATGTATGGAATATATTCAGCAGGACGAGTGCATAGAAGTAACCCCAAAGTTCATCCGGATGCGCAAAGTAATTCTTGATGAAGATGAAAGAAAGAAAACACAGCGGATGCAAAAAGTAGAAGCGTAAAAAATATTTGTGATTGATTGAGGCCTGATAGTTTGAAAAAATTATCAGGCTTTTTTGTTTTTTTAAATGAACTATTTCACACTTCTATTAGTAATTACAACAAACGAACATTTATCATAAATTTCACTTTAGAAAAAGTAATTGTTTTTTAACGGGAAAAAGGCAACTTATTTTATAGAATACAATTTTGAATAAGTTAATACGCACTGGCATATCTTTTGATTTACTTTTTTGCATATAAGAGTGTAACTCTATCAGCTACTTTTCTTATACCACAATGGAACTAAACAAGCAACCCGAATCCATCAATCCGGCAATATACCCGGATGAGCGTATTCATCTTTTAGAAGTAATCGGAAATGCCAGCATCGGCGGAATGGAAAATTATCTGAAAGATTTTATATCCAATTTACCCCCGGAAAAATTCTGCGTCAGCTGTATTTGTCCTTATGAAAGTTCGTTCACTGCTTCACTGCGCCAATTAGGGGTGCAGGATATATATATCACACCAATTGCTGATGATCCATCATGGCGTTCGATCCAATTAACAGTTGAGATTTCGCGGCTTCATCACATAGATTTGCTACACGCACACATGCCTAAAGCCCACGTTCTTGCAGGATTGGCAGGCTGCCTTTTACATAAACCGGTGGTAGCTACCATTCATGGAATGAACGTGACTTCGCATGAACTTGGTATTACCCGTGGTGTAGGCTCATACATCATCACTAATTGCCAGGAATCATTTACTCAAGCTCTTGCTATGGGTATTCCTCCAGAAAAACTTTACCTCGTTCGTAATGGTGTAGATACAAAATCTTTTAGCCGTAAAAAATCTGCCGGTCGTCAACTTCATGATTCTATTCATGTTCCGTTAAACACCCGCTTAGTTGGTTTTGTTGGACGACTCGAACATGAGAAAGGACCTGATTTATTTATTCGTGCAGCAGATTATGTTCATCAACAATACCCGGATGTGCATTTTGTTATTGCCGGTGAAGGAAGTATGCGTGGTGAAATAGAGAAAATGTGCAAACAAATGCGATTGGATCAGCATGTGCATTTTGTTGGATGGCTCAATGATACCGCCTCGCTGTATTCAAATCTGGATATTTTAGCACATACTTCCAGAAGTGATGGTACATCATTGGTATTGTTAGAGGCTATGGCTTGCGAATGCCCTCAAGTGGGAATTGCGGTAGGTGGAGTACGTGAAATTATAGAAAACGAAAGCACAGGAATGCTTGCTGGCGCAGGAGATTGGGAGGAGGTTGGAATAAAGATTAATCAACTCCTCGAGGAGCCTGACCGGATGAAAAGCATGGGCGAAGCAGCTCGTATTCGACTTGAAGAATTGTTTGATGTTGTAAAAAATACACAATCTACAGCCAAAGTGTTGCAAAAAATTGCCTGCACCGGTCTAAATGGTATTCGGTTGCCTTATAATTCTATTTTATCACAACAAACATCATCCAGAGAAAAAAAGCAATCCGGTTTAAAAAAAACGGCTGTCAACTGAAATTTTTAAAGCCGGATAAAAGATAATCAGGGATGAAGACTATTCGTAATAAGACCTGGCATGAATACCAAAATGCAAATGAATTAAAAAATAAGTAAAAAGCGTTTATCGTGCATGAACCATTTAGCAGTATTTCTTTTTATATAGCCGCTCATGCCGACGATTGGCAACTGTTCATGCAACCAAACGTTTATCACGATCTTATTAGCAGCGCAAAAAAAGTAGTTTTTATTATTACTACTGCCGGCGATGCCGGAGCTGATGAGAGCTATTGGCAAGCACGTGAGGAAGGCTCAAATAGTTCGATAAGGTTTTGCCTTGCTCCACGCATATACCTGAATGAATATTCCGATTCTG
The DNA here is from genome assembly GCA_035475995.1 of Hanamia sp. Taxonomy (GTDB): domain Bacteria; phylum Bacteroidota; class Bacteroidia; order Chitinophagales; family Chitinophagaceae; genus Ginsengibacter. Next base: position 2,543 of record DATILZ010000177.1, read on the forward strand.
CAAATTTTAATGGACATCCGATACATTATTATAGCATCAATGATTCAACTTCTTATTTTCTCAGATTGCCAGATGGGAACCTGGATAGCAAAGGGTTTGAAAAATACAATCGTGAAAGTTTGCCAAAGCTGAAATATCGACAAATAAATAAAATAACTGCCGTAGATAAATCAACAACTTATGATGGTTGGGAAGATTTCTGTTCTACTCTTCAATCGATTATTCTATCAGAAAGTATGCAGATCCCAAACATACTGCTGAATTATTTAAATCCAGATACAAATGCAAATCCGAATGATCATCCGGATCATATTGCAACCGGCCTCGCTACCCGGAATATCCCGAGCATTTGCACTTTATTGCAAAATTTATTTGTTGGTTATAGTGTAAACAATTCGAAAAGTAAATTAAGCGAAGCTGATCTATTTTGGAAAGCCGGAATGTTTGGTGCTTATGAAAAAACTGTGTTTGACCTAAGCGGCTACAGTACCCTTCGCGAAGGTTTAGAAATTTACAACAAATGGTGTGCAAGTCCTGCGAATTTTATTACGATTAACCCCGTCAGTTAAAGTAGCTTGTTGTCCCACGAGGATTCGAACCTCGACAGACAGAATCAAAATCTGTTGTACTACCTTTATACTATGGGACAAAAATGGTGTGCAAAAGTAAGGTTATCGCCTCTATTTTCAAAACATGGAAGGATGAATTTTTAAAAGTTTTTTGCAGTAAAGAAACAAATAATAAGTTTTCTTATTTCTCTTATTTATCAGACAGCGGTTATTATTACATTTAATCAATCAATTTTCTTGTAAGATATCCTGAATAATCAGGCACAACCACAGGATAATCTTCCTGCATTAACACAGAAGTGAGAATAAAATCCGCCGTAGTACGATTGCACGCCATCAGGATATTCCAGGCTACAGCCAGCCGTAGTAATGCTTTCACATCGCTGTCATGCGGTTGCGCTTCCATCGGATCCCAAAAGAAAACCATCATATCCAGTCTTTCTTCAGCCACCATGGCACCCATTTGCTGATCGCCCCCAAGAGGTCCGCTTAATAATTTTTTTACCGTCTGGTCCAGTTTTTCCTCTATTAATTTCCCGGTTGTTCCGGTAGCAAAAAGTTCATGTCGGGATAAAACGGTTCTGTTATAATAAGCCCACTCTATCAGGTCTTTCTTTTTATTATCATGTGCTACTAATGCGATTCTTTTTTTACCGGAAATAATTCTGATGTGGCCCATACTTTTCTTTGATTACTGTTTATACAAAAAAAGAAAAAAGACAACCCTAAAAGATAAAAAACTTGTTCATTTGTTAAAACGTCTCCCTGAAGTCTCTGCCTTATTTCCCCTCTGCCTCTTTTAGATAATCAGCAAGTCTACTGATCGCTTTTGAATCGACAACAATCTGCTCCTGCGCTTTTTTCCATTCTCTTTGCTCTATTGCTTCACGAATGCCGGGCATCGTTTTTACTCCGTAACCGGTATAAAATCCCGGAGCATAAATCGTATGCTTATACCATGCTCTGCGTGGCAATCCATTTTCATTTAATAATTGCTGCTCGGCCTGGTAAAGCGACTGGTTAAATTCTGCTGTTACACTATTGTTTTTAATTTTATCCTGAAAAACAACTTTTAAGCTATCGGCGCTTTTTTTCAATTCCACCAGCGCATTTTGTAAAGGTGAAAAATCAAGATACGGAACGGCTGATTTTGTTAAAGGAGCCATCAATTTTTTCGTAGGATCCTCTCCCACATTGTAATCTCCTGACTGAATCATTTTATTTTCTATGGTTGTTGATTCCCGCGAATCATTCAGAAGCTTTATCAATTCATCTGCATATCCGTTGATGGTATTGTATAAATGGGTGAAATCAAAAGGTAAAACATCTGCATTAGCCATTCGCAAAACAGCACGCCCGGCAGTTTGTGCCAGCGCTACTTCATACTTAAAACCCGGATCTTTAAAAGTGGTAAAATCATAGTAATCATCATAAATAGAATGATATTCACCGCCGCTTCCTTCACCGCCAAATCCTAAATCCAGCGAAGGTATTCCTGCATGCTGAATGAAAGAAGAATAATCAGAACCGGAACCCATCGCGCCTAATTTCATTTCTTTTTCATCCAGGATTTTCTTACGGGAATCAGTATTTGGGGCGGTCACCAATTGATGCGCTTTCCTTCTATCAAACAGGCTCACTTTTGTCTGCGGATCAATCACTGTTTTTGAAATTTCATCCATCAAAGGTTCCAAAGCATGCGAACCTTCGGTATACAAATATCCCCGTTCATTATTATCTGAATTGATATAAACCACGGCTTTTTGCTGCAATTCTTTTTGATGTGTTTCCAGCCATTCTGTGGATCCAAGCAAACCAGGCTCTTCGCCATCCCATGCGCAATATACCAGTGTTCGTGCAGGTTTCCAACCGCTTTGTAACATCACTCCTATTGACTTTGCTTCTTCCATCAGCGATGACAAACCACTGATCGGATCTGATGCTCCATTTACCCATGCATCCTGGTGGTTTCCTCTTATTACCCATTCATCAGGATATTTATTACCTTTTATTTTAGCAACCACATCATAGCAGGGAACAATGTTCCAATTGAATGCAACTTTTAAATGCACAGTAGTTTTTCCGGGGCCAATATGATAAGCGAAGGGTAAACCTCCCTGCCAGTTGTGTGGAACATTTGGGCCCGAAAGAGCTTCCAGTAAAGGCTTTGCATCATGATAACTGATTGGCAATACAGGGATCTTTAAAAGATTCGGCGCTTGCAACCGGTCTAATCTTTTTGCATCTTCAGTAGCGCCGACGCCGGGAGTTAACGGATCACCCGGATAAATAACCATATCCATCACGGAGCCTCTTTGTACACCATATTCATTTTTGAAAGGGCCTTTTGGATAAACATCTCCCTGGAAATATCCATCGTCCATCGGATCGCTGTAAATAATGCAACCAATAGCCCCATGTTCCTGGGCCACTTTCGGTTTGGTACCACGCCAGCTATGCCCATATTTTGCAATCACTATTTTTCCTTTTACATCGATTCCCATTCTATCCAGAACCTCATAATCCTCTGGCAACCCATAATTTACAAAAACCAATTCACTGGTAACATCGCCGTCGGCGCTGTATGCATTATAAGTTGGCAATTGTCCTTCCTGCCCGCTTGTAGGATCTTCTTTCAGCGACGGTTCTTTCAATAATGCTTTGTAAGAAGCAGGCGAAGTCATTTCCAGAATCCTGGTTTTTGGCGTGGGAAATAAAACATGAAACGTTTCAATCTGCACATCCCAGCCAAATTTCTTAAACTGGCTCAAAAGATATTCAGCATTAGACTTACTTCCGGGAGAACTGATATTATGTGGCTTTGCAGAAAGCACTTTCATTGTGGCGCCAATATTTTCGGCACTCAAATTTTTATCAAATGCAGATTCTGTATTTAATTGCTTCTCTACATTTTGTGGATAGAAGCCAATAATTTTTTTGCTTTGAGAGAATGAGGTTTGTAAAATAAAAAGAAATGAAATGAAAAGGAGAAGTTTTTGCATGGATATCTTTGTTTTTTTTTTGAAAATCCAAGGTATTATTTATTTGTTAATTTGGAAGGAAGAAAATGAATATGAGGCAGTGATCGAAGAAACAAGAGGATTCTGCTTTTTGCACTTTATGGAGTGGAGGCTCAATGATGAATTTACCGGGCAAAAATTATTAGGCGGTTCCTGGTGGACGTTTTGATAAAATAAAAATATCCTTTTTATAAGAAAAAAATTAAGCATCCGGAATTACCGCTCTACAAGTTTAGTCAGCTTTTCTAAAGATTCCTGCCATCCTAAATAACACATTTCTGCAGGAATAACTGAAGGAATATTTTCCTGTGAAGTTTTTATTTCTGTACCAACCAAAACTTTCTTCAACCATACTGAAATGCTTTTAGCACACGGTGCAATGAAACACTATTGGCCATAAATTTTTATTTAAATGTGCTATTAATCTTTTGTCTTTTATGAACTGCTTTTTTTGAAAAATTCATTTTATTCTTCAATCACTGAAAAAATATTTCTTGCCGGATCTTTGAACCAGGCAATGGCTGGGCCACCATTGCCGCGACTAATTCCTTTTTTATCTGTTTGTATTTGGCCGCTATATTGCTCAAACCTTACTCCTTTTCCGGTCAATTCATCTACTATTTGATCAATATTCTTTACCGGAAAATTAAGAACGGTAAATGTTGCCGGCACATGATCAGGTTTTGGATATACTATTATTTTATTTTCTCCTTCCAGCTGCAATTCAATCACACCCATAGGATTATCAGTTACATGTATCCCAAGTATTTTCTGATAAAAAACTTTCGCTTTTTGCAAATCATCTACAGAAAAACTGCTGAATGCTTTTGATGTTGTAAACATAAAATACTTTCTT
>DATILZ010000178.1:0-6221 GCA_035475995.1 Hanamia sp.
TTTACCCTGGAAAGATCTCCAGGTGGATACAATAATTGAAAGTACCGGGCTTTTTACCAATCGTGAAGATGCCGAAAAACACATTCATGCAGGAGCAAAACATGTGGTTATTTCAGGTCCTACAAAAAGCGTTGACACGCCAACAATTGTACATGGAGTAAATACACAGGATGGGAAAGTAGCGATCTTTTCATGCGCAAGTTGTACCACTAATAACATAAGTCCGCTGATAGAAATTATTGGAAGAAGGATCGGAATTAAAAAGGCCATCTTAAACACTACACACGCTTATACCGCTTCACAAGGATTGGTAGATGGGCCGTCAAAGAAAAAGCTCAGAATGGGAAGAGCGGCCGCAATGAACCTGGTACCGGCAACTACAGGAGCAGCAATTGCAACTACAAAGGCATTACCGCAATTCAAAGGAAAATTTGATGGAGTTGCCATTCGTACACCTGTTGTGGTTGGTTCAATGTCAGATATTACTTTCATTGCAGAACGCGCTACTTCTGTTGAAGAAATTAATAGTATCTTAAAAGAGGAAGCAGCGACAGATCGTTACAAAAAAGTAGTTTCTGTATCAGAAGAACCGTTGGTTTCTACAGATATTATACAAAGTCCGTTTGCAGCGGTAGTGGATACGGAGATGACGCGGGTAGTAGATGGTGATTTGTGTAAAGTGATGGCGTGGTATGATAATGAATGGGGATTTACCAATCAAATGATCCGGCAAATAAAAGAGTTGTAATTTTTAAGCAAATATTTTTTAACCATAAACAAGCATTATGAAAAGTGAAGAATTATATTCTGTGCCCACCCCCGAAAATTCCCAGTTAAGAGCCAAGGCAACTCCGGAAATAATGGATGCCTGGCGCAATTTCAGCAGAACTGTTTTTAAAGCCGGCGCTTTAGACGAAAAAACCAAACAACTGATTGCCATTGCTGTTGCTCATGTTACCCAATGTCCGTATTGTATCCACAGCCATACCGAGCAAGCGGTGAGAAAAGGCTGTAGTAAAGAAGAAATAATGGAAGCCGTTTGGGTAGCCGCCGAGATGAGAGCCGGAGCCGCTTATTCTCATTCTGCCTTGGCAATGGATGAAATGATGGCAATAGAAAAGTCAAAAGCAGATAAAGTGGAGCAATAGTTTGAAAAGCGATAACAATAAAATGGATCGGTTAGTCACCTCTATTTTTGCTGCCCTGGTTGGTGTCCACCAACCAAAACATGAGGAATGCAGCCTTTACGACGTGAACGTTTTATTCTTTAAAATTAAAAGGATCTCCACAGCAGTTAACAAAGAAATAAAGGCAATTTCAATTTTAATTCTGTTTTTTATTTGATAAAAATACTCCGGCAAAAATGAGTAAACCTGCAACTATCTTATAGAAAGACAAATATTCTTTTAAAAAAATAACTGCAATAATAACCGCAAAAACCGGTTGTGAATAGATGTAAGCGCCTGCTTTGGAAGCACTCAGTTTCTGAATTCCATACACATTAAAAACATAAGCAAAAAAAGTTCCGGGGATCACAACCATAAATAAAAAGAACCAGTCTTTAAGAGTAAAAAGCTGCCAGGTAATGTTTGTAAATTCAGTATAACAAAATGGCAAAGTCAGTACAAAACCAATAGTAAATATCCACCGTATCACCTGCACTGCAGAATATTTATTCATAAGCGGTTTTACCAAAATAAAATAAAATGTATAAGCAACAGCACTTAAAATAACGAGAAAATCACCTAAAACTACATTTTCTCCCGACGCTGTAATTTCTCTTTGGCTCACCAGCAAAACTGCACCTGACGCACCAAGCAATAGCCCAATCAATTTTGTGATCGTGATACTTTCATGCAAAATCCTCCCGGCTATAATGGTAATAAGGATGGGTGTTATTAAAGTAAGCAGCGCCGCATGAATTGGAAAAGTAAGAGAAAGTCCCTGGATAAAAAGTAGCTGATTGAGCGCAATGGCGGCAAGCGTACATAGGATTAATGCTGGAAAATCTTTTTTCTCAATTCTTTTTTCCGGCTTTTTAAATAAAAATAAAATCCAGAATAAAACCAGGCTTACGCCAACGCGGATAATATTTATTCCAAGAGGCCCGCTATAATGATTCGAAGTGAAATATTTAATGGCGCTGTAGTTCGTTGCAAAAAAAAGATTCGTCCCCAGTAGCCCCAAATGCGCTTTTAATGTTGAATTCAAAATACCTTATTGAGTTGCAAAATTGCCGGATTTTAATGAGAGCACAAATTCACGGATCACTTTTTCATATTTTTCCCCGGAAGTATTGATAGATTTAAACTGGAATGACTCAACATTTTGTAACGCTTTGTCTATTGAAAAATCTTTTTGACGGGTAGAAAAAAAATATCCTTTTTCACAAAGATATTTTGCCAGGTATTCCTGTTCTGCTTGGCCGGCCGTGGGAATTAAAATCGCCTTTTTTTTCAGTAATGCCAGATCCATAACACTGGTGTAGCCACTTCTGCTGATAATCATTTTTGATTCTGTTATTATTCTATTTAATTCATTTGCCGGAAGATGATTTTCAATTTGTACTGAATCGGCAAAAGCACGGGGAATGCTTGTTTCAGAAGGAAGTCCCCTGGTTAAAAAAGCTTTTCCCCGAAATGTTTTTAATTGTGTTAGCATCTCATTTTCAAAAAAAGTTCGTTGCGGCTCAGGGCCTGAAATGGTAACAAGAAGGTCATATATTTCTGTAACATCAGGCAAAGGCTTAAATCTTGACAAAGCGCCGATATAAATAACATTGGAAGGAATATATTTTGGATGTGAAAGTTCACCCGCTAATCCATTTTCTTTATAATCCGGAACCCAGCAATATTTATATTTTCTGATAAAATAATAATGAATTTTCTGCGCAATTATTTCTGTAAACCGGTTAGCTGTTTTGATAAAAAGCTGGTGCGTAATATAAATACAAGGGATCTTTTTAGAATACATCCCAAACCGGTTATCAGAGATTACCGCATCAATACAATGTTCTTTAATTATTTTAGACAGCCACTTTTTTTCTTTGAATATTTTAAAAATTACTTTTGGAATTTGATAAAATAATTTAAACGCAAAAAATTTTTCAGAAGAACTATAGCGGATTTCGTACCCCGGATACGGTAAAAATACGGTGGAAGGAAATTCTTTTTTTAATAAGAAAAAAGATTTTTTATCAGCAGCAATGAACACCTCGCAATCTAGGTCAATTAATTCTTTAATAATTGGAATACAGCGGGTTGCATGTCCTAAACCCCAATCAAGCGGAGCAATGAGAAGCCTGTTTTTCCTATTCAAAATGTTAAAATTATTTTCTTTCGCCTAAAGATTTACAATATTTATTGGTGAAATTAGTTTAATTTGGTGTTATGAATTTTAGTCGGTTTTATATTTAAAAGCTGATTTTAATTCATTTCGAACTAAATCAATATTATATTTTAATGAAAAACTTAAACCGGTCCTTGTTAATTTTATTGATAATTGTATCTGTTCTTGCGATAAGTTGCAGTGCTTCGCGCAAAAGTAAATGCGGTTGTCCAGCTAAAACGGGCATGGTCGGTTATTAAATCCCAATCAAATGGACAAATTCAATCGCGATCTGTTGGTATTGTTCAAAGAAAAATCCAATCAAAAATCAATCGAACATGAAGTAGAACTTCTTCACGAACTTTTATTTTATGTGGAAAAAATTGATAATCTTGTTACTTCTTTCGAAGTGGTGAATGTAAACAAATACAGAATTTCATCCAATTATAAAGTGGTAAAGGAAACGTTAGGACAGCGACATTTAAAACCTTTTATTTTTCTAAATAATAAGAACTGATTTTCTTACTCCAGGATCGTCCACACTTCTCTGCCCCTTAATAATTTATCTAAATCGCCTGAATTTTTTGATTTGGCTGCATCTATTTGTTGCTGCATGATTTCTTCATAACAAGGTCTTTCTGTTTCATAAAAAACACCGAATGGTCTCGGGAAATGATGTGCTGATCTGGGATCATCGTACATGCGGGTAAGAATTTGCGCTTTATAAAAATCTTTTTCATCATGAATCCATAAATCATTTTCACTGATGCTCCCATCCAATTCAACAATTTCAGGTTTTAATCCGTTCAAGCGGATGCCTTTATTTTTTTCTGCACCAAATATTAAAGGTTGCCCCTGAACCAGAAAAATCGCTTCTTCCGGTTTTGTTTTTTTGTCGGTAAAAATTTCAAAAGCACCATCATTAAAAATATTGCAGTTCTGATAAATTTCCAGAAATGAAGAGCCTTTATGATGCGCCGATCTTAAAAGCATTTCCTGCAAATGTTTTGGATCACGGTCCATTGTTCTTGCTACAAAAGTAGCATCAGCGCCAAGCGCAAGTGCAGAAGGATTAAAAGGATGATCAATACTTCCGGCAGGAGAGCTTTTCGTAACTTTTCTTTGTTCGCTGGTAGGAGAATATTGTCCCTTCGTCAACCCATAAATTTCATTATTAAAAAGCAATACATTCACATCAAAATTGCGCCTGAGCAAATGAATCGTATGATTGCCACCAATGCTCAACGAATCACCATCGCCCGTTACAATCCATAAACTCAATTCTGGACGGCTGGCTTTTAATCCGCTTGCAATCGCTGTCGCACGCCCATGAATACTATGCATTCCATAAGTATTCATATAATAAGGAAACCGGCTGCTGCAGCCAATTCCTGAAATAATCACAAAATTTTCCTTTGGAATTCCCAAAGTTGGAAATACTTTTTGCACCTGTGCCAAAATAGAATAATCTCCACAACCCGGGCACCAGCGCACTTCCTGGTCAGTCGCAAAATCTTTAGAAGTTAGTTTTTGCGGAGCAATAGCAATGTCATTCATCTCAAAAAATTAGGAGGTCAAAGTTACTATATATGCAATTATCAGGAAGTATATGAATTGTGAAATACGGAATTTTTGGGTCGGGACGCTAAAGCGCCCTGAACCGTAAAAACAAATTGTGAAATCCAAACTTTTTGGGAAACGCTAAAGCGGCCTGAACCATAAAAATGAGTAGCGAAATGCGGAATTTTGGATCGGAAACGCTAAAGCGGCCTGAACCATAAATTTTAATAAAATGAAAAACCGTATTATTTGTTGGTTTACTGCAATATTATCATTTCTCTTTAAAAAAAATTTGGCAGATTAAAATTCTGCCCGCAACTTTGCGCCCAGTTCTTTGTGAATCACTTATCAAGAAAGGCAGAGGGACATGGCCCGATGACGCCTTAGCAACCTAAAATGTGTTTTAAAAACATTAAAAGGTGCTAATTCCAACCTCACAGTATGTGGGGATAGATAAGACAGACTCAAGTTTTAATTAGAAATAACTGGCTTTGCCGGTTTAAAATATATTAACTCATCTGATCTGTCAGGTGAGTTTTTTTTTGCTCCAAACCGTCGCATATAAAAAACTTTTCTGACAGATTGAAGTCTTCGCTTCTTTTTTTGATAATGACTTTGGCAAGGATTGAAAACAATTTCTATTAAAATTTTAAAATCGAAAAAATGAGCAACGCAACGCAACTTCTTCACAGCATTCCTTCTGATCCTCTGACCGGCGCTATTTCTGTGCCTATTTACCAAACTTCTACTTTTGTACAGGATGCTCCTGGTCAAAATAAAGGTTATGACTATGCCCGCACCGGAAATCCTACAAGAGCCACTCTTGAAACATTGATCGCAAAATTAGAAAATGGCAGCACCGGCGTGGCTTTTGGCAGTGGTCTTGCCGCTATTGATGCAGTTGTAAAATTATTATCAGCCGGCGATGAAATTCTGGCGGTAGATGATATTTATGGAGGTGCATTTCGCCTTTTCACACATATTTATGAAAAATTCGGCATCAGGGTAAATTATACCGATACAACAAAAATTGAAAATGTGGTAGATGCGGTTACTCCAAAAACAAAATTGATCTGGGTAGAAACCCCCACTAATCCTACTTTAAAAATTTCTGATATTGCTTCGATTGCTGACGTTGCCAAAGCAAATAAATGCCTTTTTTGTGTGGACAATACTTTCGCATCACCGATCTTGCAAAAACCTTTGGATCTCGGTGCTGACATTGTTGTTCACAGCGCTACAAAATACCTTGGCGGCCATAGCGATCTTATAGCCGGACTGGTAATTACAAAAACCAAAGAACTGGGAGATAAAATAAAATTTATTCAAAATGC
>DATILZ010000179.1:0-3834 GCA_035475995.1 Hanamia sp.
CATCTGTTTAGAAAAACGGTATCAGCCCGAATCTGGTAGTGAAAATCTGTAGTCATCTGCAGCAGGTTAAGCGCTTTTTGAATATTTTCATTTTCAAAAACACCGCTTAATCTTTCATCTCTCAATGAGCTGCTTTTAAAAATGAGGTGTACATCATACCTTCTTTCCATTCTTTTTGCCAGATCGTCAAATGATTCATTTTCAAACGCCAGTTTATCTTGTAGCCACGCTACTTCCCTCACAGCTGAAATTGAAGGCATTTGTTCCACCTCCTTTACCTCAAAGCTAAGTTCCTTGCGGACTTGTGTTTGTGTATTTGCAAATTTCAGTTTTTCATTTGTCACTGTTAATTTTTCATTCGGAATCAAAATGATATTTTTATCAGGTTTATCCTCAATATTTACCTGTATTTTTCCACTGATTAAAGTTGCTTCTATCTTGTTTTCATTTTGATAAGCGCGTACATTAAACTTCGTTCCTAATGCACGAACCGTAACGTTTCCGGCATGCACAATAAACGGATGGTCGGCATCGTGCTTTACGCTAAAATATGCTTCGCCCTCTAAATACACATCGCGGGTCTTTTGAACAAAATCCTCCGCATAATGAATATGGCTGCCGGCATTTATCCATACGATTGTGCTATCCGGCAGCACTTTTTTCTCAGGCGCCCCATAGGGAACAATTACCTGGTTTATCCGGGTTGCTATTGGCTGTGTATGCTTTTTTGAAGGCTGTTTCCAGATAAAATAAGAACTGCCAACAAGCATTACCGCACCTGTCCAAATTGCAGCATTCCGCATCCATACACGGACAGAAGATTTCTTGTGATTGCCCTCATTTTTATTAATAGGAATACTACCGGTCGTATCCAAATCTTCTAATTCACTGCTGAGCATCAGCCAGCTTTCCTGTACCAGTTCATCTTCGTTCAGTACCGGTTCGGAGTATGATCGCTCACTTTTTATAGATTGTAATATTTCAATAAAAAAATGATTTTCCGGGTATTGTTGCAAAAGTTGCTTTAATTCCAGTAGTTCTTTTTCAGAAGCGGCATTTCCCATCTGTTTTGCCAACAACTGTAATATTCTATCTGAAATCATAAATTGGAACTATTCTTTTTGTTGGAAATGCTTATTCCTTAAAATGCCAAATGGCATTATTTAAACAGAGGAAACACTTTTTTGAACAATTCCTTAAGAGATAAGAAATTTTTTTTGAAAATATTAATTCTCTCATCCATTTTCATTTGAAGAAAACAGGGATACAACAGGATTTGTACGCATGAGAGGTTTTAAGATTTTGGAAAGCTTTTTAAGCGCCAGGTAAAGTTGTGTATCTACTGTTTTTACAGAAACCTCCAGGATAGATGCGACTTCTTTATAGCTCAATCCATCTTCTTTTATTAATTTGAAAATGATTTTACAGCGTGGAGGCAATTGCTCAATCGCTTCCCCGATATGTAATTGAAGTTCGCGGGTAATCAGCATTAATTCCGGATTTGGAACAAGATGCAGATGGTCTGTTGCCAGTTCATCCATAGATACAGTAAAAACATGCTTGTTTTTTCTGAGCCAGTTTAGCGACGCATTTTTGACCGCTACATACAAATAAACATTGATGTTATTTATGGTATCAAGAGTTTTTCTTTTTTGCCAAAGAGAGAGGAACACATCATTTACTACTTCTTCAGCACTTTCTTTTGAATGAACATACGAATAAGCAAACTGATAAAGCCGGAAAAATAATAACTGGTATAATTTCTTAAAAGATTGCTGGTCGTCGTGCTCCTGTATTTTTTGTAAAAGTAGCTGCATTGGAAAAGATGAATCTTTTCCGAAGGTAGAGATAAATAGTTTTAGTTAAAAGAAAATTAAAGTTGGGGTTTAAATAATTATAAATGCCATATTATGGAGGTTTTAAGTAGCGCAAAAAAATCAATTTCACTTTTTCAATTAATATTTCAATTCTTTTTCAATAAAATGTTTTAAAATAATGCAAGAGCTTGTCTTAAAAACCATGATCAAAAATGTTTTTAGTAAACAAACCAATAAATGAAATTCCTTTTTCAGTATAGATTAAAAAAGCTGTTCCAAAAATGTGTCTGGAACAGCTTTTTCTTTTAAAATAAAAAAGAAAAAAACAATAACTCTTTAGGATCTTCAGTTAAATAGTTTTCAAAGAATAATCAAGAAATCAACCCTCGTAAACTGTTTTATGATCATCCTGTTTACTATGTTGCGGATCAAAATTTCTGTAAGTCTTTTCGAAAAATAACGGGAATATCCAGATGGAAAAAAACATCGCGCAGATAATTCCGCCAATCACTACACGAGCTAATGGCCTTGAACTCTCAGATCCAATACCATGAGATATTGCAGCAGGCAATAAACCAATGGTGGCCATCATTGCCGTCATAATTACCGGCCTTACCCGGGAATGCACACCCATCCTAATGGCGCTAACTAAAGAGATACTGTGGCCTTTTTTGGATTTCTCGAGATTGTGTTTTATTTCCGTTATTATCAATACTCCAAACAGGATACAAATACCAAACAAAGCAATGAACCCGATGCCTGCGGAAATACTGAAATTAGTACCGGTAATGAATAAGGCTGCTATGCCTCCAACAATGGCGAAAGGAACATTCAGAAAGACCAATCCAGCGTCTTTAAAATTTCCAAACATGGTAAACAACAAAATAAAAATGAGTAATAAACTGATCGGAACTACTTCCTGTAATCTTTTAGTAGCACGCTGTTCGTTTTCAAAATCGCCTTGCCATACCATGGAGTAACCATTTTTCAGTTTTACGTGTTCTTTCATTTTTTCCTGCGCCTCTTTGATGGCGCTTCCCATATCGCGGCCGCGCACCGAAAATTTCACTGCTGAATATCTTTCATTATCATCCCTGAAAATAAGGCAGGGGCCCGTTTTGGTGGTAATATTAGCAATTTCTTTTACCGGCACTTTTGATCCGCTTAATGTAGGCACCATCAGGTTGCCAATATCTTTTTCTGATTTTCTATATTCTTCGGGAATACGTAACCGGATGTCGAATTTTCGGATGCCTTCATACAATTGCGTGGCGGCTTTTCCGCCAATCGCCATTTCTATCACTGCATTTGCATCTGCAGTAGCCACGCCATAAAGCGCCATTTTTTGCTGATCCAGGTCTATATCTAATTCAGGCTGCCCGATATTTCTGATAACTCCCAGATCTTCTATTCCCCGTACATCTTTTAAAACATTATAAACATCATCTGCTTTACTCTCCATATAGTTTAGAGAATCTCCAAAGATTTTTACACAAATAGATCCTTTTACTCCGGAAACCGCTTCTTCAATATTATCTGAAATCGGCTGGGAAAAGTTGAGATCGGCGCCGGGAATTACGGATAGTTTTTTGGTCATACTATCTATCAGTTTTTCTTTTGTAATGTGTGGTTTCCAGCTATCTTCGGGATAAAGAATTACATCAAATTCATTATTGTAAAAGCCGGTTACGTCTGTTCCGTCATCAGGCCTTCCCGTTTGGGATACAATATTTTTCACTTGTGGAAAAGCTATCATTTTTTCTCTTACCTGCTTCGCTACATCCACCGATTTATCTAATGAAATACTATAAGGCAATTGTACCCTTAGCCAGATCGAACCTTCATCAAGTTCCGGTAAAAACTCTGTTCCCAGGTATTTGAAAGAGAAAAGGCCAATGATTATTATAATAATGGAAGAGATAATAGCCTTGCGCCGGTGCTTGAATGAAAAATCAAATCCAAACAGCATGAATTTGCTTAAATTATGTACGACCGGATTATGCTTTTCACGGACATT
>DATILZ010000180.1:0-10561 GCA_035475995.1 Hanamia sp.
AATTCTTCTTCGGTGTAACCGTAAAGATCAATGGCTGCTTTATTAACCTGTACAAATCGAAAAGTTTCGAGTTCAAAAATCCAGGTAGGCAAAGGATTTAAACGAAATAATTCTGTGTATCTTTTCTCCGATTCCTTTAAATGAATCTGTGATATTTTGCGTTTCGTAATATCTTTCAAATATACGGATAACCCGTTGTCTGAAGGATAGGCGCTTATCTCTAACCACTTCTCTAAAGCCGGATAATAGTCTTCAAAAACAACGCGCTTATTGGTTTCAAGTGATTCATGATATTTTTTGTAAGAAAATGAACCGACGTTATTTTGAAACACAACCCATAAATACTGACCAATGATTTTGTTTTTGGGTGTGCTTAACATTTTTTCCGCCTCTTTATTCCAATAGGTTACCAGCCAATTATTTTCTACTCTAAAAAACGCATCGCCGATACTTTCCAGGATGGCATTTTTTTCTTCATACAATTTTAAAATCTCTAATTCTGCTTTTTTGCTTTGATCAATATCCTGGAAACTGCCATAAATTTTCTTGCATTTGCCATCTACTATTTCAGCTTTCCCATTTGTTCTCATCCACTTTAAATTTCCCTTGTGGGTATAAATTTGAAGGTCTTCCTGCCACGGTGTTCCATTTTTAACCGCTTCTTTTACTCTCTCTATAATTGTTTCCCTGCTATATCCTTCTTTAAAATGTGTAATTCCTTCATGCAATGTCGGCTCAAAATTTTCCGGAGTTTCACGGATTTCCTTTGTTATATCTGACCAATACACAGTAGCGCTTTCTACATCAATTTCCCAACTGCCGATTCGGGCAAGCCTGTTTGCCTTATCCAAAAGTTTCTGGAGCTTTTTCTTTTCTGTAATATCCTGAACAGCGCCGATCAGTCTTATCGCCCGACCGTTTTTATCCCTGATAATAATGCTTCTGTCTAAAACATATGCATAAGTTCCATCCATTTTCTGAAACCGGTATTCATTCAGCCAGTTTGAGGCAGTCCCCTTTGCTAATTGATCTATTTCATTCAATATCCGGTCATGATCTTCCGGATGAACATGCTTTTTCCAAAAATTTTTATCGGCTAATGTTCCTGAATCATACCCAAAATCCCTGATATATCCTTCACCCCAATAACAGGTATCAGCTACATAATCCCAATCATAAACCGCATCAAAAGTGGCTTTGCTCGCATAGTAATATCTGAGGTTGCTTTCTTCTAAAGATAATTTAAGCAATTTGGCGGTGGTAATATCCTGTACTGTTCCTTCAAAAGCAATCGGTTCACCTTTTTCATTTATTACTAATTTTCCAATCTCATGTATCCATTTTTGAATTCCATTAGCCTGATCCACACGAAATTCAAGATTCATATCCTTCTCACCCGCTAAGACAGCAGACCTTTCCCTTGCAAACATTTCCCTATCTTCTGAGTGAATGGCCTGGAAAAATAATTCATAAGTCAATTTTGAACGATCTTTATCTACTCCGAGTATGTTATATACTTCTTCAGACCAGAACAGTTTATTTTTAAGCAAGTCTAATTTCCAATATCCTATTTTGGCAATTTGTTGTGCAGCAAGTAGCTTTTTCCCGGTACTTTTCAATTGCCTGATAGCAATTTCCTTGTCAGTTACATCAGCAGAAGTATGAATAATATATTCAATTTCACCGCTTTCTGACAGTACGGGAGTATTTTCAAATTCATAATATCGTTTCTCCTGGTTACTGCTTTTGTTTATGTGACTTTGATATTTCTGCACCGGCATTTTATCAGGCATATTTGAAGAAACAGCTTTTTCTAAAGATTTCCGCAAATCAGAGATTCCGTGATTTTCATCGTTGAAAGTTTGAAGGAAAACTTCAAAAATACTTTTACCAATAATGTCATTTTCATTGCAGTTGCTATGCTTTAAAAAAGCTGAATTCACATCTGTAATAGTAAAATGAGGGGAATCAGCCAGCAAAACCAGCATCGGTAGGGGCGTTGCTTTAAATATTGAAAGTAATGATTTGGAATTTATCATAGAAATCTACTCATACGTAAGAGGCTGTATTTTTAAACGTAAAGAAGCCCGGTAAATTGTCTATAAAGTTTCAATTACAGCAGCCAAAACATGTAGGGAGCAGTTAGAAGATCATACGGGTGTCCGATTCGTCTTTTTTTCCTAAATAAATAGTGTCGGATTTTATATTAATAAAATCGGAAACTTTCCTTTCAGCTAAAAAACTGAGAGGAGATGTTGACTTATTGTTTGCGGCTGGTTTTAATACAATAGTATGCTTTACTGAATCGGCTCTCATCGGATCATCTCCTGGATCTAATGACGCCTGCGCAAATAATTTTGTAGAAAAAAGACTTAAAAGAATTATTAGAAACCCGTAACTTTTTTTCATCAGATGGATTAATATCTTTTTATACTAAAAAAATAATCGAACAAAAATACAGATTTAGAAGCTGTAAAATGTAGTAAAGGCGGGCAACTGTTGTAGTAAATTTTCTATAAAAAAAGCGACAGCCTATAGCCATCGCTTTTTATGTTTTTGGGTTAACCAACGGCGCAATTCTTCGTGCCATTAGTTTTGTTACTTTATCAACCATAAGACAATCTGAGAGGATGGATTTTTTTGACCGTGCTTTTGATTAATGCCACAAAAATAAAAAGGGGCTCTTTAGTAATTTGTAATAAATAAATGAATTATTTGTAGAAAAAAAATTACATGAAAAGAAGAAAGGCAGGAAGGGCTGACGGTTATTAGGTAAGAACTATGCTATAAACTTTTGCCATGTCGATGAGTTCAACAATATTATGGCAACCTAATTTTCCAAAAATTCTGGCTTTATGTGTTCCAATTGTAGAGGTATGAACATTTAATTTCCGGGATATTTCAGAAACAGAATCCCCATGGGCGAGATGCTGCACAATTTCAAATTCGCGTGGAGATAAATTATCAAAAGGGTTTCCAGACTGACTGTTTGACCGCAGATCTACCAGTAATTTCTCACTCAGTTCCTGGCTGATATATCTTTTATTATTTAAAACTAAAGTAATCGCTTTTATTATTTCATCATTGGATGCGTCTTTTTTTAAGTAGCCCATCGCTCCCATTTTCAAATATTTTTTTGCATAAATTTCTTCTGAATTCATGCTAAAGATGATCATCTTTGTTGACGGTTTATATGCAAGTATAGTTTGTAAAATACCCAGCGAATCTGTGTTTGGCATATTTATATCCATTACAATCAAATCGTAATCAATATTTTTTACCTTTTCAAAAGCTCCATTGCCATCATTTGCCTCGTCAATTTTAAAATGAGCAAAAGAACTCTGAATCAGAAGCTTTAACCCGGTCCTTATTATGGCATGATCATCAACAAGTAAAAGTTCAGGCATATACTTTTAGATTTTGCACAAACGGCTTTTGATATTAATATAAATTAGAAAATTTTTCCTTCGAAATTTTATTTAAAAATAAGGAACGTTTTTAGGATGAAATAATTGTCTTAATAAATGGTCTTAAATTATTTTGAAACAAATGCAAAATGGCTTGAAAAGTTTATTCAATTTTGAGCGATACATGGAGGTGGTTTTTTGAGGAGGGTAAAGTATATGATGGTTACACCTTTTTTTGCTATTTACAATAAGTTGAAAATTAACGACTGACTCTCCAAATATTACTCATTTTATTCTCTTAAAAAATCTTTTCAAGCTTTTTTAAAGCCTCGCCCATTTTCCCATAAATATTCTCATATCCGGGTAATTCATTTCCTGTAAAAACAAAAAAAACTGCAATGCTTTTATGATTTTCGTGTAAATAATCTCCTAACTGGTTTTTTTGTAATCTATAAGACTCGCGCATCAGTCTTTTTATCCGGTTTCGATCTACCGCCTTTTTAAAATTCCGGGTACTTACGGTAAAACCCGCCTGTAAAGGTGCATCGACATTTTCAAGATCAATATAAATGACCCTGAAAGGAAAATGTGAAAAGGATTTTCCTTCTTTAAAAAGCCGCTGAATAATTTTCCGGCTTTTTAATCTTTCGTTTGCTGATAATGTAAACCTTTTTGTGATAACTGATAAAAATTGAAAATTGGATAATGTGCTAATATGCTGATTTGCTAATGTGCTAATGTAAAAACTTCTGAGTAAACTAAGAAATACATTAAATTCCGGTTCAGATTTTTGGATTTTTTTTTGTCACCTATTTACTAAAAAACAAAAGGGGCCAGCCCCTAACGCTAGCCCCTAACTTACACATGAATCTACCTTACAGTTTTACAATTCTTTGGGTTGTTCTTTGGGAGTTACAAATGATTTGCATGATATAAATTCCGTTAGGAGAATTATTAATATTTATGGTTGTGAGCCCGGCATCGGCACTTCCTGTTCTGATGATCCTTCCACTCATATCCGCTAATTGGTATTGATAATTTTGAGAAGATTTTACGGTGATCTCAGACTTTACCAATGTGCTTACTGACAAGGCATTTGCGGCATTTTCCAGGGGTTTTACTGATATAATATTTGAATAAAAAACCTGCCCTGTTACGGAAGTTACTTTTAGCCGGTAAAAAATATTTTGTTTCGTTAACGGTATATAATCAAACTTTTTATCTGCTACGGAGACGGTTGTGAGCGTATTAAAAATCGAACCGTCAAGAGAACTTTCAATTGACAGGTTTTTTAATGGCTCATCAGAAATGATGCTCCAGGCCAAATCATGTTTTCCTTTTGCAACTTCGCCTGAAAGCAATACCTGGCTTATCGGCAAGACGCTGAGCGGAGAAAATACTCCTCCAATTCTATAAGAGCCGAGGCTGCCATAATTGGTCGTATTCGAATTTCCTGTCCCGTTTACTACGATATAATAATCTCCGGCCATTAACGTGGTATCGATGGAAACATTTAATTTATCTTCAGGGTTATAAATTTTTACAACCTGCCTATTTGAATTCAGCAGCGTTAGTTGAATATCCAGGTCTGCTCCATCATTATTTGGCCCCACAGAAAACGGATCCGCATTCAATCGCAGTGCGCCATCTTTAGGAAGATTTATTTTAAATGCATCTTTATCAGTATTGGTAGTAATGATCCCATCAGCAGCAAATTGCGTGTTTACAATTTTGAGAGGAGTAGGATTTACATTCGGATCATCACTGTGATCATCTATGCGATAAGTAAATCCGTTTCTGCTGGTAATAATAGAAAGATTATCCTGGTCTGAAGTGCAGCCGCTGGGTGTGGGTCCATTATTCCAGCCCGACAAATTGCGGTAATAACTGTTGCCCATCACCGGCGCCCAGCTTGTTTCTCCTGCTCCGGTGCCTTCATTATATGTAGAAATCAAAGTGCATGTTCCGTTATATTTTGCCTGGTGAGAAAGCCCTACCGTATGCCCGCTTTCGTGGGTACAACATTCAGCGATGATTTTAGGACTGTTATTCAGCCTGTCGGGGAAAACAAAACCGGGAGTATCATCGCCCCAGACAAATGAGCCGGTAAAAGAAACACCACCTACCCCGGGATACCAGCTACTGGTAGGGGTTACGATTATGCGGATCCTTTGTGTCAAAGGCGCTGCCAGAAACACCGTGGAATCGGTAGTAATATTGATATTAAATGGACGGTAATCTTCTGACACACGATTAAAAATTTCAGTGATCTGTGCATCAGTCAAAACTGCCGGGGCACAATAAAATGCAGCGCCTCCGTTCCACGAAGTTCCGCTTACCGTCTGTCCATCGAAATCAAGAAATATTGTGGCTTTTGCGGAAGGAAGGCTGCTCAGTTGAGGAAGACAGTATGCCTGACAAGACAGGAGCATAGTCAGGGTTAAAAAAATAGATAGAATCTTTTTCATGGTAATTGGTTTTAGAAATTATTGCCGTTTTAGGGTAACGGTTTCGTTTTTTAAGACTAATAATCTTCTATAAGTGCATCTGTTCTTATTTTATTCATTGCATAGCCGGTATTTTCTTTTCTCAATTCAAAGCCATCTGCGTAATTCTCATTAATGATCCGGCCTACATAAGAAACGGTTTTATCATCATTTATTCTTTTGGAAAGAGCCAGTAAAGTGTTGTTCAGACCGGGGGCTTTTATAATAACGCTGTATAAATTATCGTATCTTTTTATAGAGGAAGTAACAATTCCATTAAAAGTAAAATCACCAAAATTCAATTTCACTTTTCCTCCTTCCGGTGTAGTGAATGCCTTATCCAGTTCGCTGGTAGCAGTTGGAAGTTTTTCTGAATATTTATTAAAATAATTTTGCCTGTTAGATGTAAGTACTTGTGCGTTAGCGGCATATGAAGTAATCAGGATGAGGCATAATGCCAGCATTTTAGGCGTGATTTTCATAGATGGATTTTTTAGTTTTTTAAACCTGGATGAGCATAAAACGATAATCCTGAAGAATTATTTTACTTTTCTAAAAAAGTAGCGTGAATAGCAGAAAGTTGCGAAAAAGTACTCAAAAAAAAAGTACTAATACTGTCCGGTGCTTAGTAAAACCAACGTGCAGGCATTTTGGGGCTGAATATTTTTTTCTTCTGCGAGAGCGGCAAGTTCCTGGTTTTCTGCACCGGGATTGAAGATGATCCGTTTTGGTTTCAGAGAGAAAATATAATCATAATAGGGCTTTTGATTATTGGCATTCAGGTAAAGAGTCACCGTATCCAGGCTTTCGATTGGCTGCTGCTCTGATTTCACTTCCACGTCATTCACTTTTCCGGTATGTTTGCCTACTGCCACTACATCATGACCTTTTTGGCGTAGCATATTTATAGCAAGATAACTATAACGTGAAGGATTAGCGGATGCGCCTAATACCAATGTTTTTTTAGTGCTCATATTGAATCATTTAAAAATCCTATTCACATCAGCAGGTAGGATGAGGTAAAGCTTTATCCAGTCAATGTTAATGCTTTTTTGGGAAAAAATCGCAAATCCTGATGTCTGATAAATGATGGAACAATAATAAAGCCATAAAGGAGGCGCTAAAGAGCTTTCAGATATTTGGAAGCTTTATAATTTTCCAAGAGCCATTATTATAATTCAGGTGAATAAATTTCAGTAGTAAATAAGCATTTGCGCAGATGTCATTTCGCGAATTTGTTTTTGCGGGATTTCAAAAGAAAACGGCAATAGGTGTTATTTATTTGTTTGCTGAAAGACTTGTTTTGTCGTTATCTTATCCTTTCTGATTATTTTACTCCTTAAAACTCTTTCCCATGCGTCCCTTTTATCATTTTACTAATAATGAAAGGAAAAGGTTTTATGGTTTTGATAAAGATATTTGTCAACTTTTCTTTGCCAAAAAGACGTTGAATGAGTCTTCCGTTTCTTAATCGTTTTGCAAAGTGTTGTTGCCATTGATCAGAATATCTTTTTTCCATTTCTTCGCGGTTGACATTTCCTTGCAGGAATGAATGGATATTTTCAAAAGCAATGTTTGCAGCATGGAAGGCCATACTCATGCCGTTTCCACAAAGTGGTGTGATCATTCCCGCTGCATCACCGAGAAATAAAACATGATTTTCAATTTGTGATTTTTTATCAAAACTGATCTGAGAAATGGTTATTGGCTGTTTGAATAAAAAGGTTGATTCTGAAAATATTTTTTTGAGAAATGGATTTTCAAATAAAACTTTTTCTTCCATTTCTCTTATTGAGTTGTGATGATCTTTTAAATTTTGCGCAGTGGTCAAATAACACAAACAATATTTATCTTCTTCCACTTTTGAAATGCCACAATAACCATTTTTAAAATTGTGTAAAGCAATTGTATCATCAGCAAATTGATTTTTGATGTGATATTTTACGCCAATATAATTATTCAGTTTACTGTTCTTTTGTTTAATAAAACTGCGCTTCCATTTTACATCGAGGTTGCTTCTTTTACCAAAGCTTGCCGCAACAACTAAAGAAGAAATTTCACCGCCATTATATTTTACCGTAAATTTTCCTTCATTAAAAATCACTTCATTCACTTTCGTTTCTTCATACACTATTACGCCATTTTCAACGGCAATTTCTTTAAGTTTATTATCTAAAAAGTAGCGACTGATGCCGAAACCACCTAAATCCAGATTCGCGTTAATAAAATTTCCATCCGGCGATGACACCATTAATTTTTTGATAATGGGCAAATTCAATTGAGTAAGATGCAGTCCTAAGTCTTCTATAAAATTCCAGCTTTCCAGACTGATATATTCACCGCACACTTTATGAAAAGGATATTTTTCCTTTTCAAATAAAATCGTTTTGTAGCCCGCTTTTGAAAGTAAAATGGAAAGTGAAAGGCCGGCTAATCCGCCACCAATGACTGCTACCGCAAATGAACTAACATTCTCGTCTATTTTGTATTTAATTTCTTTCAAAATAGCTTATTGATTTTGCTGGTTAAAACCGACAATTAAATATCTAAATGCCCATTTCCATTTTATAGAATAATTTTTAATTCCGGCCTTTTCGAAAATACTTTCCCATTCGTTTTTTTTAAATCCTCTTAATACTGAAAGCGGCGCATCATTTTTTACCAGGTAAGATTTAGAAAAAATTTTCGTTGCCATTTTAATAAAATAATAAGCAAAAGGATGACGATGCAAATCATTTATAAAAAATCCGATCTCCGAATTATTTTTCATCCAGGCAAGCATTTCTATCAATTCATTTTCTTTAAAATGATGACAAAAAAGTGAGGAGAAAATGATATCCGGCTTTTCATTTGAAAAACTTATTTCTTTATAATCCGAAACGATGAAATTAACGTTAGAGATCTTTGAGTTATTTTTTGCAAAGGCAATACAGTTTTTATTTATATCAATACCAGTAAACGAACAAATAATGTGATTTCTTAAACAGTATTGATTGATGGCATTCAGGTTGTCACCGCCGCCACAGCCGGTTTCGCAGACAGAAATTCCTTTTTGGTTTTGTAATAATTTTTTAAATCCTTTAATCGTAATGGAATGACCGCCGAGATGCGCATTGATAAATTCAAGCTCTTTCATGTTCAAGACAATGTCCTCAAAAGGGATATTATTTTGATCAAGAATTTCTTTTTTTAATGAGCGGTTATTATAATCAATCATCAGATAAAATGAAGGTTTCCATCGTAAGTCCCGGGCCAAATGCTGCGCCGAAAATATTTGTTTTATCGCTTTTTTTATTTTGCAGTGAATCCACAATCTCTTTCAATACAAATAAAATAGTAGGCGATGACATATTCACATAATCATTCAAAACGTGATAAGAATATTGCAAATCTTCATGAGTAACGGAAGTGCATTTTTCAATGGAAGACAAAATTCTTTTTCCACCCGGATGAATGCACCAATGAGAAATTTCACTTTCTTTCATGTTTGCTTTTTGCAATGCTTTTTGCAAAAAGTGGCTGAAATCCTGCTCAATTAACTCAGGTACATAACCGGAAAGCTTCATTAAAAATCCGGATGAAGAAAGTTGCCAGCTCATGTGCTCTTTGCCATTAAAACCGACTTCACTGTAAAATTTTTTCATCTTTAATCCTTGTAAATTATTTTCGTCATGGGTAATTAAAATGGCGGCGGAACCGTCGCCAAATAAAAGGCTGGCAGCGATATTATCCGCTGTTGTTTCTTTTTGAAAATGAAGTGTACAAAGCTCTGTGCATACAACCAGGACTTTTGCCTGCACATCATTTTTACAAAATGCATCTGCCAGTTTCATTCCATGGATTGCCGCATAGCAGCCCATAAAATTGACCGATGTTCTGAAAATATTTTTTGGTAAATCCATTAGTTCCATTATTTGCAAATCCAATCCCGGCGCACTCATTCCGGTACAGCTTACGGTAATTAAATGCGTGATCTCATCTTTATTTATTTTCTCTTCAATACATTTTTCTATTGTATTTACAGAAAGAGCGGGAGCGGTTTGATTGTACCAATCCATTCTCAATTCAAGGCCGGGAAACGGTTCGAGGTTTTCTGAAGCAGGATAAAACTTCCATTCATTTGCATTCAAACTATAATCGGGTAAAACAGAATACCGCGTTTGAATAGCGCTTTGATGATACAAAAATTTCAATTTTCTTTTATCACTTTCATTCATTGCATAAACGTTCTGCATGAATTTTAAAATATCATTCTGCTGATGTTTATAAGCCGGCAACGCCGTTGATATCGATACAATTTTACTCAATGACCTTTAAAATTAAAATCGTGATAAATCCTATATTGGTACAAAATGAGGCAAGTAAATTCATTTGCATGGTATTTTTAAAATTCGCTTCACTGATATCTTTTCTCACTTTGGCAAACCAGTAAAAAAAATATATGATCACCGGTGCCATAAACATTTGGAGAATAATAAAATCAATAAACTTCGATTGCAAATAAAAGTACGTGCCCAATACAGCAAAAGCAAAAGCATATACAATGCCAGTAAAAATAAAAGTGCCTTTGTATCCGAGCATATAACTGATAGAAATTACACCATCCTTTTTGTCAGCTTCATGCTGATAAATTTGGGTGAGTGGATAAAAGCCACCAATCAACAAAGC
>DATILZ010000181.1:0-6170 GCA_035475995.1 Hanamia sp.
AATTGTGCGTGGACGTGACCTGGCGCAGGCTAACCGCGAAGAATATCCCAAATTTTTAAATTTCATTCTATATATTCTTGCAGAAATTGCTATTGCCGCCTGTGATCTTGCTGAAGTACTTGGAATGGCAATCGGTATTCAATTACTAACAGGATTGCCGTTGATCTGGGGCGTTTGCATTACCGTTTTAGACACATTCCTTCTCCTTTATCTGCAAAAACTCGGAATGAAAAAAATGGAAGCTTTTATTATTGCCCTCATTGCTGTTATTGCCATTGCTTTTCTGATACAAATCGTCATGGCATCCCCGGATATACGTGAAGTTGCTTCAGGATTTGTGCCTGCATTAAAAAATAACGAAGCGCTTTATATTGCCATTGGAATAATCGGAGCCACGGTAATGCCACACAATTTATATTTACATTCCGCTTTGGTACAATCGAGGAAAATCGATCAGACTCCTGCAGGAATCAAACAAGCGATCAAATACAATCGCATAGACAGTACGATCGCTTTGAATATTGCATTCCTTGTAAATGCAGCCATCCTTATTTTAGCGGCTACTGTATTCTTCAAATCTGGTAATTCTGATGTAGCACGAATAGAAGATGCCTATAAATTATTACCGGGCTTTTTGGGAAATCTTGCACCATTTTTATTTGCAATTGCATTGATCGCAGCCGGTCAGAGTTCCACTGTCACTGGCACTCTTGCTGGCCAAATTGTAATGGAAGGATACCTGAGCCTGAGGATAAATCCATGGGTAAGAAGATTAATTACCCGTTTGATTGCCATTATTCCTACTGTTCTTGTCATTCTCATTTATGGTGATGAGGAAGTAGATGCGTTATTAATTTTCAGCCAGGTGATCCTAAGCCTTCAACTTGGTTTTGCAGTCATCCCTTTGATTCATTTTGTAAGTGATAAATCGAAAATGGGAGAATTTGTCATTAATCCAATTACCAAAATATTTGCCTGGCTGATCGCCGCTGTACTGGTTTATCTTAATTTTAAAATGCTGATAAGTGAGGCACTGCCGGTATTTGAAGGACGGAATATTTTTCTTCAGATTATTATTGTAGCTGCGGGTATATTCTTTACCGGTTTGCTTCTTTATATTCTTGCTGAACCGGTTATTGCAAAAAGGAAATTAAAATCAACAATTAAAATTCATCCGGAGATGGAGAAGATCATTTTAGATATCCCTGAATACAATAAAATCGCTATAGCCCTCGATTTTTCAGATAATGACAAAAAATTGATCAGCTATGCAGTAGGACAGGGCAATCCGAATACGCAATATATTTTAATTCATGTAGTAGAAAGTGTTTCTGCCAAGCTTTGGGGCAGCCAGAGCTATGACTATGAGACAAAAAAAGATCAGTTGCAGCTAAATGCTTATGTCGATCAATTAAATCAAAACGGCTTTCATACAACAAGCCTTCTTGGTTTTAAAAATCCAGCTAAAGAAATTGTAAGATTGGTGAAAGAGTCCGATGCAGACCTGCTGGTTGTAGGCGCGCATGGGCATCGCGGTATCAAAGATTTGATCTATGGGCAGACAGTAAATACGGTAAGGCACGAATTAAAAATACCGGTGTTAACTGTGAATTTGAAGGAATAGAAAATGGTGAATGTTGAAAGTGAGTGATGAATGCTGAATCTGTTTAAGAAGCTTTTAATTTTCTTACTTCTGCAGAAATCTTTTCATTCCATTCTTTCTGTTTCTCCACGTCCATGCTGTTTTTTGTTTCGTTATCATACTCATGTTGATAGGCAACGCTTTCTTCATACATTTTATCAAAAACGGAATAGAGCAATTTTCGATAATTACTTTTGGTAAAATGTACTTTCTTAATTTCATCCACTAATTTCTGTGCAAACAAGCGGGTGATGTCAAAATGATGCTGTTCATGTTCGAGGTGATAAGCAGAATTAATATCAGGTTTTTTCCATGAATCATGTTGGGTAAAAAAAGTATAAACACCTACAGAAATTACAACGTGATTATTGCCATCATCTTCCATTTCTGAATTAAAAGAAAAACCGGAGGCGGTCATAGCACCCCATTTGGCACCCGGTGGCACTTTTCCCTTGAAGTCGTTCCAGGTCAGCTTTCTGTTAAAATCATAATAGATGGTATCGCTCAGCGGTTTGTTTATTTTATTTTCGATAAAAACGTTTACCGTTATTTTCTGAGAAAAAACCTGGCAAGAAAAAAGCAATAGGAGAGCAATGAAAATAGTTAATTTTCTAAAAGGCATGGAGTAAATAATTGTGTGTAAAAATGACGGTTGCTTTTGAAA
Source organism: Hanamia sp. (assembly GCA_035475995.1). GTDB lineage: Bacteria > Bacteroidota > Bacteroidia > Chitinophagales > Chitinophagaceae > Ginsengibacter. The sequence goes on from DATILZ010000181.1 coordinate 2,307, forward strand.
GAAAAAAGTTAAAAGCCTTCTCTAAAATATGCTTTAACCTTCTTTCTGCCCCGGTTTTAAGATCTGAATATAAAATATGATTAGCCCTGAATGAGCTATCAGAAATGAAGCATCAGTAAATGAATAAATATCACGAATTCACATTTTATTCACTCTTTTATCTATTACCGGAAGCGTTACTCTCCTATTTTCAAGCTTCCGGATCTTCCAATTTTTGAATTAATTAAATTTCCCGTTTCAATAAATAAGGCCGCTCATGATTCAATTTCAAAATCATTTCTCCAAACAAAGTATTGGCCCATGCAAACCATTTCCTGGTAAACTTCTCAGGATTATCTTTATTAAATGACTCATGCATAAAACCTGTGCCGGCATTGGTATTTTTCAACATTTTCAAACAAGATCTTATTTCATCATCATCCGTACTTGTGATAATCCGTAAAATAATACTCATTGGCCAGATCATGTCGTCGAGCGTATGCGGACTGCCGCTTCCTTCTGCATATTTTCCTTTAAAAAAGTAAGGATTCTTTTTACTTAAAATAAACTTCCTGGTATTTTGATAAATAGAATTATTTACCGGAACCGCATCCAGGTAAGGCAAAGAAAGTAAACTTGGCACATTGCTGTCATCCATGAATAACTGATTGCCAAAACCATCCGCTTCATAAGCATACATTTCGCCAAACTCCTGGTGATGAGTAGTTGCATATTTTTTTAACGCAGCCTCAACTTCATTGGCAAAAGCCTCACATTCGGCAGCAAATTTTTCATCTTTTAAAATCTTTGAAGCCATTATTGCAAGTTGTCTTAACGAAGCAACCGCAAAAAAATTGGATGGAATTAAAAAAGGAAAAATAGTGGCGTCATCAGAAGGACGGAAAATTGAAACGATCAATCCTACCGGAACAATTGGATTGCCGTAACCGTTGCCGGGAACAGTATCCGTTGACCATGAAGTGACTCTTCCAAAAGAATAAGGGCCTTTATTTTCTTTGCGTTGTTGCTGCTTAAAAGTAGTTACCACCGAGTGCATCGCCTCATTCCAATCTTTGTCAAATAGAGAAGTATCGCCCGTATCTTTCCAATAATGATAAGCAAGACGAATGGGATAACATAACGAATCTATCTCCCATTTGCGTTCATGCAATTCCGGTTTCATTGCGGTAATATCTTTATCCCACTCACTTCCTGTGGGGCCATCATTAAATGCGTTTGCATAGGGATCAATAAGGATACATTTGGTTTGCCTGTTGATCACACCTGCAATTAATTGTTGCAGATCTTTATCATCTTTCATGAAAGGCAAATAAGGCCAAACCTGCGCGCTGCTATCGCGAAGCCACATCGCATGAATATCACCGGTAATTACAAAAGTATCCGGCCGGCCATTGATCATTTTAAAAAAAACAGTTGTGTCTAATGTATTAGGAAAACAATTTTCAAACAGCCAGGCAAGTTGTGGATCTTTAATTACTTTTTTCATTTTTGTAATAACCGCTTCCACCGCTTTGCTGGTAAATTTTCTGTCGGAAGGCTTGGGACGATTATTTGGTAATTCTGAAAACAAACCTGCTTTTAAAATTGATGGGGTAAATACACTGAGGCTTGCTGCCCCGGATTGATAGAGAAATGTTCTTCTTTTCATCAGAAATTTTTTAAAAAATAAAAAGGGAAAATAACACTAAAAAAGTCAAAAGATAAAATTGGATTTTTCACAGCATCAATTTGTACTGCAAAATTTTTTACTGCAAAATAAAGATTGAAGCTTAATTAAATTATTTGAATTTTAGGAATGGGAAATGTTTTCGTAATTAACTTTACAGTATATTCTTTTTAATGGAACACAATCATTCTCACCACGACCACAGCCACATAGCCGTTCTTACAACGGTCAACAGTGCCTTTATTACAGGCATCTCACTCAATTTATTATTTGTAATTATTGAAGCGGTTATAGGATTTAAGATTGATTCACTCTCATTACTTTCTGATGCCGGACACAACCTTGCAGATGTTGGCAGCCTTGGTTTATCACTGCTGGCCTTCAAGCTTTTAAAAATAAAATCAAACAATAAATATACCTATGGCTATCGCAAAACCACGATTCTGGCGGCTTTGACGAATGCGGTAATCCTGCTCATCTCTGTTGCAATAATTGGTTATGAAGCTGTTCATCGCTTTACTAATCCGCCTGCATTGCCTGGCAAAACAATAGCAATTGTGGCGGCGATTGGCATTGTAATCAATTTCTTAACAGCTATTCTGTTTTTAAAAAACAAAGAAAAAGATCTGAATATAAAAAGTGCGTATCTGCACATGATGGCCGATGCCCTTGTGAGTGCCGGTATTATGGTTGCTGGTATTATTATTTATTATACGCATCTTTACTGGATCGATCCTGTACTCAGCATTATTATTGTTTTGGTTATTTTATTCAGCACGTGGAGCCTGCTCAAAGAGAGCCTCGCACTTACGCTGGATGCCGTTCCAAAAGATATTAACCTGCAGGAAATAAAAAATAAAGCATTAAAAATCGATGGAATAAAAGGCCTTCATCATATTCATATTTGGGCAATGAGTACAACAGAAAATGCAATGACGGCCCATTTGGTAATTGATAACTGCAGGGATAATGAGCAGATTACTACTATCAAAAATAATCTGAAACATACGCTTCAGCATTTGAATATTCAACATGTTACCCTCGAAACCGAATTTAGTAATGAAGATTGCAAGAAACCGGAATGTAAATAATCTGAAAACGTGAAAATCTGAAAATCTAATTTCCAAAATCACTCTTTCTAAAAGAATTAAACAAAGCTGAGACAAATGAATAATTATATACCTATTGGACTATCACGGTTCCTGTTTTTTTTAAATAAGATAAAAATCATTTTAGAAAAAGCGGAAGCTGCTGAAAATCCCGCTCTTGTTGCTTACACTGAAGATATGCGTACCCCGCTTTTCATGCTCGAAGCTTTAAGCAGGTTATATAAAAAAATTCATCCTCATCAAAAACTAGGGAAATTAAACAAACTTTTTAAGGATTTGGAAGACCGTTTGGGCGCTATCGATTATTATGATGCTTTTGCAAAAGAATTTGCGAATGAAAAAAGAATTCCGGAAGCAATAACGATTTATCTGCAAAATAAAACCCAGGAAAAAGCCGAAGAACTAAATGACGATTTGAAGAAAAAAAACTGGATTGGTAAACATAAAAAACGGCTTTTAAAAATTACCAAAGACCTTGAAAAAATAAACTGGCTTAACGAAAAAGAAGATACTGCGGCCGTATTACAAGTTTACAAAAAGGATATTGATAAGCTAATTAAAAGTTATAAAATACCCAATCTTCAATTTACAACTATAGAGAATAACGTGCACGAGCTAAGACGGCAGCTAAGGTGGCTTAGCATTTATCCACAGGCATTGAGGGGATTGATACAATTGAGATCAAACGGCGATGTACCTGATTTTTTAAATAAATATCTCACGCCTGATATCCTCAATTCTCTGTATAATATAATGCCGGACGGAAGTGGATTACACGAGAATATTCTTCTTAATGCGAATTATTATTACGCGTTAAGCTCGATGATTGCTCAACTCGGGAAATTAAAAGACAGCGGCCTCAAAATTGTTATTATTGAAGAAAGTATCGCAAATGTTTATAAAACAAATGAAAACACCGAACAGTTGGCATATTCAATTTGTGATAAAACACAAATGAAAATTTCACAAATTTTGACCTATTCAGAGCAAATTACAAAGACTTTTTTTGATGAGAATATCGTGGAGAATTTAATTTATAAAAAATAAACAGCCATGATCATGCTCAAAAAATTGATTAGTATAATAATA
>DATILZ010000182.1:0-3580 GCA_035475995.1 Hanamia sp.
AAAACTTATTGATTTTTATAAAATAATTATATATGAATCGCGTACTCATTGTTGACGACAACAGGGATATTTTATGGGTTGTTGAAGTAATTCTGAAAAGGTACGGTTTTGAAGTAATGACTACATTAAAAGGTGAAGAAGTTTTGTCGAAAACAAAAATGTTTTCACCACAACTAATCTTGTTGGATGTTTTCCTTTCGGGCATAGATGGAATTGATATTTGCAATACTTTAAAATCTACTCCGGAAACAAAAGATATTCCGGTCATCATGATTTCTGCACATACTAATTTTAAGGAAGTTAAAAAATTCTGCAGAGCCGACGATTTTATGTCAAAGCCGTTTGATGCAAATGAATTGGTAAGAAAAATAAATTATTTTATCGGAGATACTGTAAAAGAGTAGCGCTCCTAGTCACTTTTTAACTGATGCAATTTTCTTCCGCTTAAATATTTTTCGCGGATAATCTCGTAGGTCTGTTTTTCATGTATTTTACTTTCTAACCACGAAACAATATCAAGATAAGCAAACGCCCTTGTTTCAAATTTGCTGGTTTCCAATTGCTTTATTTTATTCAATAATTTTTCAAATTCCGGCTTTAATTTTCTGGCAGACAAGTAGAACGATTTGCGTAAAAATTTAAAGATTTCTTCTTCTACCAAACTCAGGTTTTGCATCTTCGCCATAAACCGGTAAACGGTCTTGATGAGGTACTCCAATAATTGAAAATTTCCAAGTTCATAATGTGCTATAAGATGCAACAGGCGAGCATAACATTGTAAATCATTTCGCAGGTTTACTTTCCAGTTTATGATTTTATTCAGGTAATCAATCGCATTATCAAAATCACCGGCACCAAAATAAAGTGAAGCGATTTTGTAATAAAAAATAAGAGTTCGGTGCTGATCTAGAAATAAATTATATTCTTCCAGTTTGCTGGTTATTTCTCCAACAATATTTAGTCCTTCTTTAAAGGTTCCTTCTAAAAAATGCTGATTAATTTTAGCAATATAAAGATAAACAAAAACCTGGATTTTATTATTATCATTTTGCTTTACAATATCGGAATTACTGAATTCTTCAAGCAAAGAAAGTGTTTTATTAAACCCTGAATAATTTCTTAACGTGAAATGCGCGTTCAACAAATTGTGCAATCCTTTTATGTAATTTCCGGTTTCAATTTGTATCATCACAGGTTCGTCTAAAAATAGATTAACCCACTTTTGTGTGTGCCGGTAATACATCAGATAATCCTGCCGGATAAAAGCATACCAACAATAACTTTGATGATAATAAAGCTTTTCATAAAACCCTTCGGGATCTTTTATATCGTCTGTTAAATGAGATTGAAAAAAATCTTCAATTTCATTTTCATCATCTTTATTTCTTGCCAATCCATTTTTAATATACCAACTATACAATTGCAAAGCAAGATTAGAAAGTTTCGTTTGTTTTATAAGGTGTTCATTAGCGATATTTACGTCGGTAGATAATTGATCCGCACGGTCCTGCATACTTCTGGTGATATGAAGCGTTTCAATCTTTTTTTCTAAAATAAGCACTTCAATCTGAAAATTAACCTGGTTGTTTGCGATAGCAATTTCTTTGATTCTTTCCAATACTCTCAGGCTTTGATGATAAAGCCCTTTGTTGTAAAGTATTCTTGCAAAATCCAATTGCTCGTGTAGCTGTATGTCAATGTTTTCGCTGCTTTCAAGCAATCTCAAACTGCTTAAAATTTGCCGGTACAGGTGCGCTTTTACATTTGGAAGCTGTTGTTTTTTTATTGAAGAAGTCTTGCTAATCAAAATATTTTCATCATATGAAGACATCTTATCTATCGCATCAAATAATTGTACCACTTTCAAATCATTGTTGGAAGAATTTCTTTGTACATATAATTTAAAATTCCTTTTTTCTGACTTTTGCAGAGAATGAATTAATTGAAATAAAGAATCTGTAGAGCGGTTGGGCATCGTGATAAAAAGTAAAAATAAATTCGAGTAATTTTTTAAAGAAAAACCAAAAATTACTGCTTAAAATATAAACGTCTTCTGCTTCAAAGATATAATTAAAAAGCGCGCATTAAATGCAAGTTCCTTTCAAAACAGAAAATCAATTTACTATTTAATTATCTTTATCTTAACTATCAAAAAAAGTCTTAAGAAAAAATTAGAAAATTATAATTTTAATGAAGCCATTTTATTAAAAAAAAAACTTCTTTGAAACCATTCTTTTCTCAACCTTAATAGAAAGTTTTCCTATTTCTCCTCCAACTTTATTACCTTATTTTTCTGACAGCAAAAAAGGTAATAACGTTGAATCAATTTTGATTTTTTTCTACCGGGTTACAGAAAAATAAGCTTCTGTCGTTTATTTAGTCTTCGCCTATTACTCTAAAAAAACTAATATAAAGCATTGCAGCAAAAGCACAAATAATGCAAATTCCTGTTTTTTTTGAATGAAATAGTTAAAAAGAATTAAAGGTTTTATTAGTTGACCATCGTAATAAATTTGACGTGAAACGTAACAATAGTAATGGTTTGGTGAAAATGAACTTCATTTCAGAAGCGTAAATTCAATGTTATATTGTTTAGATTCAAAGATATTAAGTTTCTAATTTCGAAAGAGTACAGATAGTTTCATCAATTCTGAATTCATTTTTCTAAAAAAATATCTATGGATAAGATAATAATTTTTGACACCACATTACGCGATGGCGAACAAGTCCCGGGTTGCAAATTGAACACAGATGAAAAAATAGAACTGGCATTGCAATTAGAAGAACTTGGCGTTGACGTAATCGAAGCAGGCTTTCCTATTTCAAGTCCGGGAGATTTTTCTTCTGTAGAAAAAATTTCAAAAAATATTCACAATGCGACTGTTTGTGCTTTGTCACGGGCAGTTCAAAAGGATATTGAAACAGCGGCTCATGCTTTGAAATATGCAAAGCGGCCACGCATTCATACAGGAATCGGCACGTCAGATTTTCATATAAAAAGTAAGTTCAATTCTAATCGCGAAGACATTTTAAAAAGAGCGGAACAATGTGTGAAATGGGCAAGAAATTTTACAGACGATGTAGAATTTTATGCAGAAGATGCCGGCAGAACTGAAAATGAATATTTGGCAAAAGTGATTGAAGCGGTAATAAAAGCCGGTGCTACAACGGTAAATATTCCGGATACAACAGGTTATTGTTTGCCACAGCAATACGGAGAAAAAATCGCATTTCTAAAAAATAATGTCAGCAATATTGATAAGGCTGTAATCTCTTGTCATTGTCATAACGATCTTGGACTGGCAACAGCAAATTCAATTTCCGGTGCGATAAATGGTGCAAGGCAAATTGAATGTACGATAAATGGCCTGGGCGAAAGAGCCGGCAATACTTCATTAGAAGAAGTAGTGATGATTATCAAACAGCACAAAGCATTGGGATTTTTTACCGGAATCGATTCTACAAAATTAAACCCGATGAGCAGAATGGTTTCTGACACAATGCGGATGCCGGTTCAACCGAATAAAGCAATTGTGGGCAGCAATGCATTTTCGCATTCTTCAGGAATTCACCAGGATGG
>DATILZ010000183.1:0-2180 GCA_035475995.1 Hanamia sp.
GCTTGACAGTAGAGCCGGATTTTGCATACACTGCATCTATATCCTTTATATCTTTTAAGAATTGCGCATAGTAAGTATGAACGAGGTTATTGGTAGAAAATAATTCATAAGCGTTTGTAAGTTGGGTGAGAAAGTCAGCCAGCACCTGTTCATAGAACATTAAATAAGCTTTTAACTGCCTCTGCTGAGCTATGCGTAATTGTGATGCGTTATCCGGAAGCCCCGCTGCTCCAATTCCATACGTCTGGGGATAATCATACTGAACAGGCCAATAAATACCGGTATTTCTCTTTTTGCCAATCGGAATGGGCAGGTCGTCTTCGAGGCCGTTTAATTTAGCACGGGATCGCTCGGCATGTAATAAAGAAACGCTGTCATACACTTCGTCATAATTAGCAACAAAAGGAAATTGATTTTTAAACATCAAAATCTTTGATTTGTCTTCGCTCAAAACAGGTTTTTTCATAGCGGTAATATTCATGCACCACTTCAAACCCAGAAAACCCGGAACCGGTTTCCCATCCGCACCATATTTGGTCATTACAAAATTGCGGATAGCGATCACTCCATCAATATCCATCAGCAGGTTAATAATATCTGAAGTATAAATCACACTGCGTATTTGGGTATTTTCTAATTGAACCGTATCAATAAAGCCATGCTGTAATACCACGCCTTCAAATATTTCATCTACCGGAATTTTTTTATCCAGCAATTCTTTAAGCGAATAAAAATCAACAGAAGGATTCAGATAATTTTCAATAGCATAAAATATTTCAGCTTCCACTTTTTCAATATCAGCCGAAGGTTTTACATCCACATCAAAACAAAATGCTACTTCTTCATCATCCACAGTAGTCACCGTTTCAAAATCTTCGCACAGATTACGATGCTCCTGTAATGTTTTTATAGCTGTTTTTACAATTTGTTTTGCTTTTGTAATCTTCTTGGTATAAAACGAAAAGATTTCTGCTATAAATTGAAAATTATCCTCAGAAAACATGGATTGTACATCCGTGGTTTCAACAGTATCAGAGGAAGGTTTTTTTGAAATGGTCACATTAAACTGACTGGTTGAATTATTTGTCAGTGTCAAATTACAAACCCATTCGTCAGGCTCTCCGGCAATATTCGAAGCACTGATATTATTCTTGTCAGAAGCAGCTTCTGCAAAAATAAAATCAGCAGATTTCCAGGAAGGTAATTCGATAGAAAACCAAAAATCACCTTTCGAAAATCTTCCTGTCAATGCCGGATTTTCAATCACGACTTCCCCATTATTTAAATCACCCAGCACATTATCTTCGTCAAGATCTAACAGTACGCGGTAAAGGCCGGAAAGAAACAAAGGAATATTTGTGAGGTCATACTGTAATTTATCTTCCTGGCAATTAGCATAAATGGGAACTTCATTTATTGCAAATAAATTTCCTTTTTGATCCTTCTTGAAGTCATCTGCAAAAAGCCATGCATTGTGTACGCCTTCCAGATCAATCAGTAATTTTCTATAATCATCAATAGTGAGCGGGTTATTGGTAAGTATTTCTTTCGCAGTAAAAAAAACCTGGCCGGTTGCTGTAGCGCCGTTTTTATCTGTCAGCAAATCCTTCATATCAAAACCGCTTCGATAGCCCAACTCGGTGATGGCATAGCAAAGTGCTTCCAGTGTAGTAATTCCCGGATCGTGTTCATTGTAGTCGGTCCATATTGAATGCGCCAGATCTTCAATATATTTTAATCCTTCTGTGCGCAAGGCATCATAATCCTGCGATAAAGGAAGCTGCCTGTTTTTTGATATCGTTGTTGATTCATCCATTAACAAGTACAATTTTCAACTGGTTCAATTTTGTGTTTGATTTTATTTTCTTCATCGAAATAAGAAACGAGAATAGAACGTGCGGTAGAGCCAGCCGCTTCTTCTATATCTTTCGGTAGATCAGTTCGATTAATAAACTGGTACATTTTAAAACAGATAACGTAATCAACATAAGTTCTTTCTTCTACAAAATTTATCAACGCGCTTTTGTAAATTTTTCCGCCAAAAGAAATTTCTTTTTTATTGTCAAATGCCCATGGAGTAAGAAATTGCTCTATTTCATTGTTCAATTGATTGGTGAAAAAAGATTCATCCAGGTGCTCATAGAATTTCACTTTAAAATCAAGTTGTATTTCTTCAAACT
>DATILZ010000184.1:0-3277 GCA_035475995.1 Hanamia sp.
AGGGATGGCGTCGGCTATTTTACAAGGATAATAGGAATAGTTAAATATGGAAAACCTTGTGTTTTATCTATGACTGAAATAACAGGTGTCAAGAGAAATATTTCGGTAACAGGGATTTCTGGACACAAATAAAGAATAAATTTCTTGAACCTGGAAATTTTTGAACGTTTATTTTTTCAAAGAAGCATTTAAACCTGTGTGTTTATTATTTTTACATTTATAAACACACAAAATGATTTATAGATTTCTGGCAACCGCAACTTTTTTATTTCTTTTTTCCTGCAATAATTCCTCCTCCCCAAGCTATGATAATTCACTTCCGGCGCTTAAAGTAAACAACATTCCACCACCTGCAGCTATCATGTATAAAGTAGATGCAGTATATCCTCACGATCCGAAGGCTTATACTCAAGGTCTTGAATTTTATAAAGGAAAACTATATGAAGGTACCGGAGAATGGGGTACTTCCAATCTGCGGATTGTGGATATTAAAAGCGGGCAGATTGAAAAAAATTATCTGATTCCTGATAGTTCCGTTTTTGGCGAAGGAATTACCATTTTTAAAAATAAAATTTACCAGCTTACCTGGCAAAACAATAAGATTTTTGTGTATAATCTCAATGATATTTCTCATCCGGTAAATACGCTTACCTGGAACCGGCAAGGCTGGGGAGCTACCAATGATGGTACTAATATTATTATCAGCGACGGTTCGTCTCATTTATATTTTGTGCAGCCGGATGAAAATAAAAAGGAAATGAAAATCAATAAAATCCTAACAATTGCTGACAATAGGGGAGAAGTGGACAGCTTGAACGAACTTGAATTAATAAACGGATATATTTATGCAAACAGGTGGCTTACAAATGATATTGTAAAAATAGATACCACTAATGGCTATGTAGTTGGAAGAATGGATCTTACTGGCTTGCTTCAGCAATATGATCCGGGTGTAAAAGTGAGTGGCGACGCCGTTTTAAACGGTATTGCATACGACAGTACAACCAAAAAATTATACATTACAGGTAAAGATTGGCCCAAGATGTTTGAAATGCAACTGCAATAAATTCTTTTCCTTTTCTTAATGTTTATTGGGATCGGAAGTTACACTGTTTTGATTATTTTGCAAACTGTCTGGTTGTGATATTTGACCCCCTGTCTCTGCAGGAGGCGTAAAGCCGCCACTGCTGCTCTTGTTGGGATTGGTGGTAATAGCACCCGCACCAGAAACATTTTTCTGATAAGTATTATATAAAGGCGAACTGCTACCCAAGCGTGTATCAGGATAGCTCAGGCTTTTTTGTGATGAATCTATTGAAGGATATGTTGGCGTAAAAGTGCTTCCACTTCCTTTATTTGGATTAGTTGTGATTGATCCTGCTCCATAATCATTTTTTTGATAAGTATTATATAAAGGAGAACTGCTGCCCAGTCTTGTATCCCTGTAAATATGTGGTTGAGGAGTGGAATATTCATTAGGTTGAAGTGCCGGTTCATAAGTTCTGTCTTGCGTAAGTTTTTGATTTGCAGAGGTATCCTGTGAAAAAACGCAATTTGAAATAAAAAATCCTGAAAAGAATATAGCCAGTGTTTTTGCTTTCATAATGATTAGATTTTATACTTAAAAAACCATAAATAGTATGCCATAATTGAATTATAAAAAGAGGAATTGCTTTTAAAAATTGTGTATGCTTCAGGCGTGGAAAGAAAGGTTAATACCGATAGAATACAGAATTTTTTAAAAAAAATTACTTGTATTATTTTCTTTGCAGAATTTAATAATGCTTTTTAGTTCATTGGTTTTCGTTACATACTGTCTGACCACTTGATTTCCAAAGCCCATTGCGGCTGCAAATCTTTTCTATTAATTCCAACCATATCTACTTCTCCTTTACTCCATCTTGAATACCCTTGCATAAAAAAATCCCGCTACATTTTTTTGCAACGGGATCTTCGAAATATTAAAAATGAGAAACTAACTATGCGTTATCTTCTGATTTTGTTTCTTCTTCACTAGCTTCACTAGCTTTTTCAGCTTCAGCTACAATTTGCTTTGGCTCGTTTGCTGGTGGAGCAGGAGTTTCAGCCAGAGTAGTTTCAGCTTTCACTTCTGCATCTGGTTTTTCTTCTGCTTTCTTCTTCTTGGCAGGAGCTTTTTTCGCTTCTGCTTCTGTTTCTGCAGGTGCTTCCGTTTTTGCTTTAGCTTCAGGGGCTGCCTGGTTTGTTTCATTGTCCATTTTCTTCTTCAGATCGGCCAACACACCCAGATCTCCTAAAGTGGTTTTTTCAACCTTGCTTTGGATATTCTTTACTGCTTTTTTAGTAGTTTCTGCATCTGCTCTTTTTTCATTCAATTGAGCATTTTTTTCATCTGCTCTTTCTTTTTCCCAAATGCGGCTGTGGCTCAGAATGATCTTTTTGTCGTTACGGTCAAATTCAATAACCATGAACGGAGCAATTTCATCCAAACCAATCAGCTTATCATCTTCACGGCGCAAATGACGGGCAGGAGCAAAACCTTCTAATCCATATGGAAGCTGAACAGTAGCGCCTTTGTCATCGCGGCGGGTAACAGTTCCTTCATGAATACTTCCCACAGGGAAAGTTTCTTCAAGAGAATTCCATGGATCTTCTTCAATTTGTTTGTGCCCCAACTGAAGTTTGCGGTTTTCTTTATCAATGCTCATAATGATTACATCAATAGTTTCGCCCACTTTAGTATATTCATTTGGATTGTTGAAACGTTTCAACCAGCTTAAGTCGCTGATATGGATCATTCCACCAATTCCAGGAGAAAGCTCTACAAACACACCATAAGGAGTAATGTTTTTCACCAAACCTTTATGTTTGCTTCCGGCAGGGAATTGCTGTTCAATCGTATTCCATGGGTCTTCTGTCATCTGTTTGATAGAAAGACTCATCTTACGATCTTCCTTGCTAAGTGTTACAATTTTAGCTTCATATTCATCGCCCAGTTTGAAGAATTCTTTTGCATTGATTGGAGTATTTGCCCATGTAATTTCACTTACGTGAACCAAACCTTCAACGCCAGGATAAATTTCCAGAAATGCGCCGTAATCTTCAATATTTACTACTTTTCCTTTTACGATTTCACCTTCTTTAATATTTTCAGGCAATGTATCCCAAGGATGCGGAGTCAATTGTTTTAAACCAAGACTGATACGTTTTTTATCATCATCAAAATCAAGAACAACCACATTCAGTTTTTGGTCAAGTTTCAATACCTCGCTTGGATGATTGATACGTCCCCAGCTGA
>DATILZ010000185.1:0-4328 GCA_035475995.1 Hanamia sp.
AGTAAATGGTGCTAACAAAAGTGTCAAAGCCCAATGTCCAACTACAAATGTTCGTCTCATTATTTTACTCTTGAATTTTTAAACAGTCATTGTGTTTTTTCTACTGGTAAGTTTTAAAGGGTCACCGCGTATTGCCTCCAATGCGCAAATATATATAAGACAGCTCTATTTTATCATTCTCCAAAAAAACACTATTGATAATCAACTATTAAAGATTATACTTTTTGTATTGCCGTCGCGTCAATACAAATTTTACTATTGTTAACCGTTGCCACATAAGGCATCCAACTTGCTCACTTTATTTACCCCCAATTCCACATTCAATAAAATAAAAAAAGGCTGCAACAGTTTTTCTGTTGCAGCCTTGCGATGGCGGAAGCATTATAGCTCATTGAACAAACATAGTAGCAATGTTGCTATAAACCAGTTGCCCTCGGCTGCCGGCTACCGATACTTTTACGCTGTACAGTTTTCCGGGCGTCAGGTTCTGAAAGAGGAACTTACTGGTGCCTACGCTTATTACCTTCCATTGCGTGTTTTCTGTTGGCACTTCATCGGTAATGTGAAAACCATAAGCCCGTGCAGCTTTGATGGCTTTTACAGAGGCAGTCATCTCTCCGGAGTTTTTTCCGTTGCCAAGTGTTACATTTCCGATCACTGGAATGTGTCCGGGGTTATACGATGACTTGTTTAGAACAAAGCCACTTTGCTCCAGCAATACAATATTGCCTTTTGCCACCATCATTACATAAATGGCCAGATGGATCAATAATGGTTCCAGTTCCAGGCGTGCCTGGTCTTTTTCGGCAATAACTACGCGACCGCCCACTTTCTTGCTTTCCTGCAGGTAGTTGCGAAACTTATCAGCCGCCGCCTTCACTTCTATCTTTGAAGGAATGGGATCGGGATACACCAACAAATTATCCATACAGTTAACAACAATGTCTGAACGATCTGCAAGGACCGGGCCGCTGGGGCTTTTGAAATTTAAACTAATGCTTGGTTTCATAATATTTTGTGCCGCTTAGTTTTATGCGACATATATAATAAGCTCATTCCGGTAAAAATATTGTATCATTTTTTGGCCTTGGTCACTTTTGACAATCATTGTGGGGTTTTGACACCCTTTTTTTAAAAATATTTTTTTACAAGGCAAAAAAGAAGGGAAAAAAATGAGGCCTCACGGATAACTTTCTTCCATAAAACGGGTGAAAAAAGAGATGGATTTATTGTGCGGTAAAATTGCAATTAAAAAATTTATCCTTTTCTATATTTCTGAAAATGGCATTTTATGTTCTGTGAGAAGGAAATTTTTTCGCCGCGGAATGCAATTTTTTGTCGTCACAGGTCATTCTTGCGCCGTCAGAAGACTCTCTCGCGTCGTCGGAAGGCTCACTCACGTCGTCGGAAGGCTCTCTCACGTCGTCGGAAGACTCTCTCACGTCGTCGGAAGGCTCTCTCGCGTCGTCAGGAGATAATCTTTCGTCGCCGGATGGCAATCTTTTTGCGTCGGAGAGGACAAAAAAGGAGCCTGGACTATGTACAGCTTATATACTATAATATATACGATAATCGCTAAAGGCTAAATGGGAAGAAGGGTATTTGGGAAAAATCTTACTAATAGTTGAGGTGGCCATTTATTCATTCAAAAAGAAATTATTTTTTTTATTAATGAATAATATGTTTAGATTTATAAAATATTTCAGGTAACCGGCCTTACCCTTAATATTGAAAAGCGATACTATTATATTGTAACCAAACATTCAACATAATGGCTCAAAAGAAACCAAAGCAAAGCAGCGGAAAACCAAAAAGGACAACCGCTAAATCACCGGTTAAAAAAACCGGCAAGCCACCCTCGGCAAATGTCAACAAAGTAAAAAAGAAAGTTACTAAAAAAAAGCCACCAGAGGAACCCAAAAAACCTTCCTTAAAGGATTTTATGTTTCCTGAAGGGGAAAGCATGGGGGATCATCCATCGTCAATGATTGTTTATCATTTTATCGAATTCACAAACGAATATAAGGTTTCAAGAAACACCGCCAAAATGTGGTGCACCAAACGTTGGATGGGGCATTCCCCTGTAGGCGGCATTACCTATGTGCGGAAAATTGATTTCTTCCGCATGCTCCACCACTTCTTTAAGCCTCCCTTTTACGATATGATTTTGCTGTTGCCGCTTCTGGGTAATTTTGAGGTAGCTCCGTTTTTATAGCAGCAACTGATTTCTTTTTATATTAAGGCGGGCATGACCCGCCTTTTACAGTTTTACCAATGGCGGGTAGAGAGGCACCGGCTATGAAAAAAATTCATGCTAAAGGATAACGGGGAGGGAATAAGATTGAACAAGAATCCATTAAAATAGTATTGTATAAGGTCTGATAGTGAGAAGTTTCTTTTTAAGTCCAGTCATTCTGCCCCTTTTTATGATAATCAAAATCCATTATTAACTCCATTAGATATCGTACGTTCTGCTCATTCCTCCAGAATAGGTATAAACTTTCATATATTTTCATACTGTTGTATTTTAGAAATGAATTGCGCGGATTGGTGATCAATCCTTTAATTATTTGTGAGTCTTACTTTCCCATTAGTTTACTTCTTTTTTAATGTCAGTTTTTTCATCCATAATATTGCCACCGTCAATATCAGGGGTTGCCATTAAACGGCCAAAAAAATTGTCAAGTCCATATTTTCTTCTAACGTATTCTGCTAAAGCTACGCCTGTAACAATACCAAAAAGAGCAAGTATTATTGAAAATGGAAGGAGATCCGAAGATTTAAAATAAAGCCAGATCGCTAAAAAACCTAAGATGCCTGTTGGTACAATAAAAAGCCACAACCAATAGAAAGCCTTAATTAAAAACATGAAGAACTTCATATATGTTTAGGTTACGCACATAACGGCTTTGTGCAGGTGGAAAATTCAATGTTCCTTCTTCCCGAAACGTCAGTCGAATGTAAATAAAAAAGCGCATTGTTTGTTTGCTGATAGAATTTCGTGGCCTAAACTGATGTTGATAGAAGCACAAAAGCTGATGTTTATTCCTTCAGCCGCACTTGCACAAAACCCCTGTAAGGCGCATGCTTTATGAACATTAAATTCCTTTCTGTTTTAAAATTGATCTCGAAACACTATAAAGGACAATCGTGTTCCAGTCCAACAAATAAGTAAAACTTCTATACAGATTTGGATTTGCCTTTGAAAAAAGGGAATAATATGTAAGATAATTTTTTGTTCCCAAGTCTGTCCAGGGAATAATGTCAACTGTTTTATCCAAAACTATTCCTTCCTGTTTGAATATATTTCCCAGTATGTTAA
This sequence comes from Hanamia sp., assembly GCA_035475995.1. Classification (GTDB taxonomy): domain Bacteria; phylum Bacteroidota; class Bacteroidia; order Chitinophagales; family Chitinophagaceae; genus Ginsengibacter. The sequence continues at coordinate 3,323 of DATILZ010000185.1, forward strand.
ATTCATTTTTGTTCTTGAATCGTTGAAAGTAGTCTTTGGAAATGTCGTTTATATAATTGGCCAGGATAGCTTCTACAATTTCTTTAAACTTTTTTCCTAAATAAACTCTTCTCACTCGATATACAGATTTCAGTCTTATTTTTATTATTTCTCCACTTAAACTTTTGATGTCGATACAATAGATTCTGCCTATTCTGAATCGATAACCTTTAATGGCCCTAATACCATACCTTAACTCTGCAATTTCTAATTTTGAAAAATTGACAGTTTCGAATTCCAGAAATTCCGGATTAAGAATTAAAATTTTTTCGCTCTCAAATATTGAGGGCTTCAGATGAAATTTTAGTGATTCCAGCATATGTAATTTACTTGCGCCTTAAGGCCACGCATTTATTCAGGCCTGAAAATAGAATACCTTTTTAAAGTCAGTCCGAAGCGTAGAAGCAAACCGAATGTTATTGCATTCAGTTTTTTGTCAATGAAAGTTTAAGTTACCAAAACTTCCACCACGGTTTTTTCGCTACTTGATTTATTTTGTCTGCTTTAAACTCGTCGGTTTTTTTTAGGAAATAATTTTCGTCATAAAATTCTCCGTCGTCACCTTGAACTTTACCATTGAATTTGTCTGCAATGGCAATCATTTTCTTAATAGTCTCGTCGTCTGGATATTTAGAACTTATCATTCCGTAACCGTAGTCAAACCAAGGTTTGTCGTCTGCAACCTTCGTTGTATGCCCTGTCCAATTACAAAAGCCAGGCACGTTTTGAAATGAATTCTCAACGCCAGGAATTTTTATTTGATAGCCATTAGTCAATTCTAGTTCAGCGTCAGACTGGACATAAGCTAACCATTCCTCAAGAGAAATATTGCTTTTCTCTTCGTAGTTCTCCCAGTCATTGCGTCTTACGATATGTAAGTCATATCCCATGTCTCCGAAATGTTTAAGGTGTCAAATAAAATTGCATGCAACGAGTACGCATTTATGCAGGACTGGAATCAGAATTC
>DATILZ010000186.1:0-3670 GCA_035475995.1 Hanamia sp.
TTCAGCCATTTGGTTACATTCATACTCAGATGATGCATCGCTGCATATTTTCTTTCCAATAAATTATCTCCTGTTTTTGTAAACTGTGGCATCAACTCCATAAAAATATTCTGGTAATTAAATTTCCAGATTCTTGTATTGAGTTTCAGAAATAAATAACTGTTGGCATCATCGCTCAAAAAAAGACTCCGGTATCCATCTCCAATAAAATTTTTATCATAGCCAAATTGAATGTCAATATATTTTGTAGCATTAAAAGTTACATAACCTCTTGCATCAAAATAATCAAAAGCCGTTCCTTTAAATTTTTTATAGAAACCCACGCCTGGTACAGCATTGTATTGTGCTACACGATCCTGAAAAAAGGAGGGCCCCCGCTCCTGGTTTTCAGAAATAGTAGAAGAGAATCCGATTTTATTTGCAATCCTTCCACGAACTGTGACTCCACGTTTATTCAAAAAAATATTTTCATCATTTCCTGATTCCTTTCCAATCTGGAAATAAATAATTGGATTTAATGCAAGAAAAAAATCCTTTGTATTTACTTCCAGAAGATTCGGTTTGGTAACATAAAGTGCATTCCAGATTGGTTTCTTACTCAAAAAGGATTCCTTTGAACCGCTTACCCACTCTGAATTATCCATCAAAAGAGCGTGCAAATTATATTTATCAATTGATGTAAGATTGCTGCCGTTTATAGTATCCAGACTATCTATCTTTTCTACTTCCGGAACAATTGCTTTTCGGCTAAAAGGTTTATCTGAAGAAAAATTAAGTATGGGATTATTTGTTTGCTTTATTTCCAGCCTGTCGATTACTTCGTAATCTTTGGACCCTTCAGGAATATAAGTCGTTTGCGCAAAAATAAATGTGGGGTAAAAAAATACGGCCAGGGTAATAACACTTTTTATAATTTGCATAGAGTTGGATATTAATTATTTAATTTCATCCTATGCAAAATTATCTTTTTAAACACATATCCGTCGTGAACGAAAATAATATTTCTGAAAAAGATGTTTATATAAAAAACGGCAGGATAGAAAGAATTGGAAACGCTATTGGGGTAAAAGAAAAAGTAACAGAAATTGATGGTGAAGGAAGGCATTTATTTCCCGGAGCTATTGACGACCAGGTGCATTTTCGTGAACCCGGATTAACACATAAAGCAAACATTTATACAGAAAGTAAAGCAGCAGTTGCCGGCGGTGTTACTTCTTTTATGGAAATGCCAAACACAATACCAAACGCACTTACAGAAGATTTGCTCGAAGAGAAATATGCCATTGCAAAATATAATTCCTTGGCAAATTATTCATTCTTTATGGGCGTGAGTAACACAAATGCAGATGAAGTTTTGAAAATGAATAAAAGAAAGAGTGATGTTTGCGGTGTAAAAATTTTCATGGGTTCCAGCACCGGAAATATGCTGGTTGACAGCGAACCGGCGTTGCATAAAATTTTCAGTGAAAGCGAATTATTAATCGCCACACATTGTGAAGATGAAAAAATTATCAAAGAAAATTATAAGAATTTAAAAAGCATAAAGCCAATTCTTTCTCCTTCTGATCATCCGGTTATCAGGGATGAAAATGCTTGTTATGCATCTTCTTCATTCGCTGTTTCTTTGGCCCAAAAATATAATAGCCGTTTGCATATTCTGCATATTACTACAGCAAAAGAACTCGAACTTTTTACTAATGAAATTCCTTTAAAAGAAAAAAGAATTACCGCGGAAGTTTGTGTGCATCATTTACATTTTACCGCAGATGATTATGAAAGACTTGGTTATTTAATAAAATGCAATCCTGCGATAAAAGAATCGAAAAATAAAGAAGCGCTATGGAAAGGCTTGCTGGATAACCGTTTAGACGTAATAGCCACTGATCATGCACCCCATACTTTAGAAGAAAAACTGCCGCCTTATGAGCATGCACATTCCGGTTTGCCATTGGTTCAGCATTCTTTATTAATGATGTTGCATTATTATAAAGAAGGAAGAATTTCTTTGGAAAAAATTGCCGAAAAAATGAGCCATGCAGTTGCAGATTGTTTTAAGATAAAAGATCGCGGTTATATTCGTGAAGGATATTTTGCAGATTTGGTGGTTGTGGATTTGAATAAAAAAACCACTGTAACAAATGAAAGTCTTTTATACAAATGCGGATGGAGCCCTTTGATTGGTTTTACTTTTCCGGCAGAGATAACGCATACTTTTGTAAATGGAAATTATCTTTATGGAAATACCTTGTTTGATGAATCTATAAAAGGACTGAGAATGAATTTTGAAAAATGAAGAACTGAAGACCTCACTAAATTATTAGATTATTAATTTACTTGGAACATTCTAAATCACCTAAACAATCTAAACCCGCTCTAAACCATCTAAACTAATTTTAAAAGAATGGAAACAGACAAAACCACCTTACACGATCTTTCCATTTTCAATTATGAAGATGAATTATCTGTTTTCGATAAATTAAATTTCACCAGGACAACTGGTGGACGTGAAAAATTAAGACAAATATTCAACAAGTCTTTAAGTGATATTGATTCGATAAATAATGTACAGAAAACTTTACAACTAATCCTTGCAAACAAAAGCCAGTGGCCCGTTTTAGTAAGCAATGGCACTGTAATGATGATTTATAAATTTTATGAATCATCTATTGACGAACCGCCGGCAAGGCCAACGCCTATAACCGCATATTTATATAAATTACTCCATGGCCCTGATTTTTCTTTGATAAAATATTCTATTGGCCATGCCTTTGATTTTATAAAAGGAATGCAACAACTTGTAGCTGTTTTTTTAAATGATGAAACACCTTTGAATTTGAAAAAGGTTTTACAAAAAGCACAGGTGCTTATTGAAAGACATCAATTTCATGGTATATCCAAATTTGAAAAAGCAGCGGATCTCTCTAATCATGAAATGCTTGCATTTGCCTACTATATCCGCTATCATTACAAACAAAATTTTTTAGAGCTGGTGGATATTTATGCACAATTAGATGCATGGTATGGAATGGCGGTTGCCGTAAACGAACTTAAACTTTCATTTCCTGTTTTCATTCCTTCTGATGAGCCTGTATTAAAAGCAAAACAACTTTATCATATTCTATTACAGAATCCGGTTGCTTACGATGTTGCATTAAATCAGAATCATAATTTTATTTTTCTGACCGGTGCAAATATGGCTGGTAAAAGTACTTTTATAAAAGCGGTAGGCAGTGCAGTTTTTTTAGCGCATATTGGCATGGGCGTGCCGGCAGAAAATATGGAGCTTTCATTGTTTGATGGATTGCTGAGCAACATTAATGTGGTGGACAATATCGTAAAAGGAGAAAGTTATTTTTATAATGAAGTACAGCGAATAAAAAATACTATTTTAAAAGTAAACGACGGAAGAAAATGGCTGATCCTGATTGATGAATTATTCAAAGGAACGAATGTGGAAGACGCGATGAAATGCAGCACAGTAGTGATTGAAGGATTAATCAAAATAAAAGGTTCATTATTCATCTTGTCAACCCATCTGTATCAGATTGCTGAAAATTTAAAAGGTTATCAAAATATAGATTTCAAATATTTTGAAACAGAAGTTACAGATGGAAATCTCATTTTTAATTACCAGCTAAAAGACGGCGTGAGTAACGACCGGATGGGATAT
>DATILZ010000187.1:0-1755 GCA_035475995.1 Hanamia sp.
TGTTCCGTTTCTTTTACAATTCGATTATGGCATTCCTTTAACTGCCAAAGATGCCGGTGATGCATTTACATTAAATCCGTCATTACCGGGCAAAGTAACATTGACCGAAAAAATCCAACCGTATATTTTCACATTTAGTATCGGATTTCAAATTCATTTATTAACAACCAAAAAAAATAACAGCTTCTATCTTGATCTCTTTCCATTGGGTATCAGCAATCAGAATTTTAAAATTAATTACAAGAACTACGATAAAGAGAATTATGAAGTTTTAAATCCGGATTTAAACCGCAATTCAGGAGGATATGTAATGTCAATGGCAGCAGTTTATAATTTACATAACGACCTGCTTTTGATGCTTCATCTTCAAACTCCCACATTCACACGAAAAGATGATTACCTGTTTGCTTTTAAATCTATTGCACCACTACAATTAACTTTTGGATATAAATTTTATTATAAAAAAAGAAAATGAAATCAATAAAATCATATGCCCGGATCTTTATGATCCTTCTTATATTTTGCGGATGTGCTAAAAGAAATTTTTATCCTGATCCGGATGATCCGGGATTAAGTATTTTATCATCTGATGGTTTTAATATTGCTTCGGCTTATATTAATAAAGTGGCTTATGTAAATCCATACAAAAAAGGAATCTTTGGCGGTGTTGTAAATTACGCACCCACATTACGGAAAATCCAGACTGCAAGCGCTTTTGATACGCTGAGTCTTTCATGGAGCATTAACAAAAATGATAACACCACTGGTTATAATTCTCCATACCAGAATATTTCTTTATTAATACCTGTTTCAAAATCCTTTTCCGTCAATGATTTTATCGCATTTAGCGGAAAGAGATTTGCTCCAAATGCAAATTCTATTACAGTAAACCCATTTTCAAATCCTTCTAACCCCGGCACATCAAATCTTTATTTTATAAAAATAAGCCTTGACACTTCTGCTCTTTTCTTTTCCGGTTTATTTGATGGAAAAATTGGTGATAGTATTGTAATCAGTAAGGGAAGATTTGATTTTAAAATTGACAAGAATTCTATTAACTTTTGAACTTCCCGGTTTTAAAATTAAGTAAAACAATAAATAATCCGAATTTCAAATTTCTAACCTTTCGATAATGTAATTCCTCAATATTCTATTATTTACAAATGGTTTGATTGGCAAGAATTTATGTTTTGAAGAAAACTTATGATCTCCTCCTCAAAAGAAGAACCGGTCTTATTTGTGCTTTTACTGTAAACAAAAAAACAAACAGTTTTTATTTTTTTGAGCCAAAAACAGAATCCATTTTCTTCTGAAATATTGGAAAGCCGGTAAGATTATTATGAGTTCCATTTTCGATGGTTATAAACTGATCAAATGGCTTTAAAACTTTTTTAAGTTTTGTTGCATTTCGATAAGGAATTACTTTATCGGAAGTACCGGCAAAAATAAGAACCGGTTCCGTTGTTTCTTCCAAATATTCGCCTACCGGAAATTTAAAATGCGACATTCGGCCCGTTGGATAAATGGGTGCATAAGTGCTGAAAAGGCTGGGAATACTGTAAAAAGGTGTTTCTAAAATTAATGCTGCACATTTTTCTTTTGCAGCAATATATGAAGCAACCCCGGTTCCCAAAGATTTGCCATAAATGAAAACGCTATCCGATGAAAATTTTGAATGTGCTAATTTATATACTTCTTTAGCTTGTTTATACATATTTTCTTCCGTTAATTCTCCGGTCGTTTTTCCATAAGTTG
>DATILZ010000188.1:0-1932 GCA_035475995.1 Hanamia sp.
CAAATGGCTGAATTGCTGGTTCCTTATGTAAAAAAAATGGGATTTACTCATGTAGAATTTATGCCCGTCATGGAGTTCCCTTTTGACGGAAGCTGGGGTTATCAGGGCGCCGGCTATTTCGCAGCTACATCACGCTTTGGCACGCCTGAAGAGCTGATGAAGCTGATCGAAGCATTTCATAAGGAGGATATAGGTGTTATTCTCGATTGGGTTCCTTCACATTTTCCAAATGATGCACATGGATTATATATGTTTGATGGAACTCATACTTATGAATATGCTGATATGCGAAAAGGGTTTCATCCTGATTGGAATTCTTATATTTTTAATTACAAGAGGGGAGAGGTGCGCTCTTTTTTGATAAGCAATGCGCGCTTTTGGTTTGATAAATATCACATTGATGGAATGAGGGTAGATGCGGTGAGTTCGATGCTGCGGCTGGATTATTCACGAAAAGAAGGGGAGTGGGAGCCGAATGAATTTGGAAGAAATGGAAATATAGAAGCGATTGCATTTATAAAAAGCCTGAACGAAATGGTATATCGTGATTTTCATGATGTGCAAATGATAGCAGAAGAAGCTACAGATTGGCCACAGATTACAGGATTAACCACTGCCGGAGGTTTGGGTTTTGGAATGAAATGGATGATGGGCTGGATGCACGACACACTTGATTATTTTAAAATTGATCCATTATACAGAAAAGATTTTCAGAATAAATTCACTTTTAGCATGGCTTATTTTTATGATGAAAATTTTATTTTGCCTTTGAGCCATGATGAAGTTGTTCATGGGAAATCGCCCATGATCTATAAAATGCCGGGAGATGAATGGCAGAAATTTGCGAACCTGCGCACGCTCTACACCTACATGTACACGCACCCGGGAGGAAAATTACTTTTTATGGGAAATGAATTCGGACAAACATCTGAATGGAATTATCACACAGAACTTGATTGGAAATTACTTCAGTTTGATCCGCATAAAAAGTTACAACGCTTCATAGCCGATCTGAATAAATTATACACATCTCAAAGTGCTTTTTTTGATTACCAGTTTGATCCTAAAGGTTTTGAATGGATTGATTTAAATCATCGCGATGAGTGTGTAATGGCATATATGCGCAAAGGCAAAAAAAAGAAAGATAACATCCTCGTTGTTTTTAACATGACACCTGTTGAAAGATATGATTGGAAAATAAAGGTGTATGAAAAAAGCGCCTGGACTCAAATTTTTTGCAGCGATGATGCGCAATATTGGGGAACAGGAAAATTTACAAACCAGGAAATAAAAACCACTCTTTTGGATAAAAAAAACAAGTTGTTTGAAATAAATCTAAACCTGCCGGCGTTAAGTGGTATCGTGCTACAATAAAGTAATCTTCAAAATATTAGCGATGAAACCACTTCTTTTTATTGTTTTTTTTAGTTTAATAACCGGAATTTCTTTTTGTCAAAACAAAGACAGCGCTCAGTTTTATTTCAAAAAAGGTGTAGAAGAAAATACGGCAAAATTATATGCTGTTGCGGCAAAAGATTTTGATAAAGCGATACATTTTAATTCGGATTTTACAGAAGCATATATTGCCAATGGCAAAGCAAATCTTTCCATGCGAATCATCGGAAAAGCGCAGGAAAATTTTGCTAAAGCTTATGAATTAGATCCAAAAAATAATGAAGTTATTTATCAGTTGGCTACTTTAACCTTCAACAACCGGCAGTTTCAAAAGGCGATTGATCTGGCTCAAAAATGTGTGAATTGTGATAATGCGTCCTACATTCTGGGCATGAGCTATTACAATCTTGAAGACTATGGAAAAGCAGAAAAATATCTTAAAGATGCTTTGTCAAAAAATGATAAAAACGCTGAAGCTGCTTATACTTTGGGGCACACCTATCTTGAATTGGAAAATGAAAAAAGCGCTATTTCTCA
>DATILZ010000189.1:0-7158 GCA_035475995.1 Hanamia sp.
TTATCCCAGCTTGTTGTGCCCACCAGGTCTGCCTGGTTTAATGCAAGGCCGTAATCAAGAAAATGCGAATGCGCATCCATCAACCCCGGAAAAATGAATTTGCCTTGTGCATCTATTTTTTCTTTTGCATCAAACTGATCAAGCAAATCTTTTGAATTTCCTGTTGCCACAATCTTTCCATTGTGAACTGCGATCGCTTCTGTTTTTGAGAAATTACTATCAACTGTATAAACGGTTGCATTATAAATGAGCAGATCAATTTTTGGTTTGTTATTGCAGGAAGACAAAATGGAGACAGACATAATAAGAATAAATAATTTCATGAATGGAGATTTGTTTGCCGATAAAAATAAAGGTTTTAGTTTCATTGAAACCGAAATACGAAGTATATTTTTTTGTATTCTTAATGATAAAATGAATTCTGCCGATCTTCCCTTGTCTTAAGGAAAATCAACGTGATTTATTTTAAATCATACACAAGCCGCATTCCCATGGGAACCACTATAGTAGAATAACAGGGATTGTAAATTACAAGCCAGCCGCGGGTTCGATCATATGAGCCATTCTTAGATTCCTGTGTTTTAAATCTGAATCCAAGACCTGCATAAAACTCCATTCGCAAATTTTTATTTCTGCTTAAAGAAGTAGCTGTGCCGGTTTTCAGATTAAATTCATAAGCGTTTTTAATATAATGAAATGAGCTGTACTCTTCATAAGATGGCTGCCCGTTTACCACATCTTTTCCAATCCAGTCCGTTATTTTGTAAGCAACATATTTGTAATGCAGACCGGCTTCAAAAAAGCCATAACGGCTTTTTCCAGGATAATACCGGATGAACGGGCGTAGAATAAAACCGTGTGAAGACTTACTTTCACTGAAGTATGCAGAAGCAAAAACATACGCTACATCACTTCCTGCCGACCAATGCTCAGCAAATCTATATTCGCCTCCTATGGAAATATTCTGGTCAAACGCATCTAAAAGGCCGGTAAAATTGAAATGTGCAGTCATGCCTTTTTGAAGCGGAAAAACTTCTGCAGGAACGATGCCCTTTGGTGTTTGCGCAACTATATTGGTACTGATTAAGGCGACAAAAAAAATGGTAAGAAATATTTTAGTACTCAATTGATTGTTTTTATTAGTTGTGGCTTGCGGTTATCAGTAATGTCGTAGAGAATCACGCCGGTCGTTGTCCAGCAAATGAGTGTGTTTTGGTAGGGAATTACATCTACATAAGACCCATCATTAATGCTGATGTTTATTAGCTGTGGCTGGTAGGGACGGGAAATATCAAAGAGCAATAAACCTCTTTGACGGTCACAAACGTAAAGTACATCGTCATCGTAACCAAGTCCGTAGGGTTCGCCAACCGGATAAGTAGTAACCTGAACGGGATTTGTAATATCTTTTATGTTGTAAACAGCAAGTATGCTTTGCGTTCCTCCACATGGCCCATTTGTTCGCAGCGTGGCAAAGGCAACTGTGTCTTTTGCAACAACCGGATCGCAACGACGCATAACCTGGGGCGAAATGGCGCTGCTTAATAGTTTGGGCTTTGAAGGATCTTCAATAGAATAAATGTAAACCTGGCTTGCTGAACCAATGAATAATTTATCTTTAAATGGAAAAATCGTTTCTATCTGAAATCCGATATTTTGCGTGTTTTTTAAAGAAGGATTGGCAGGATTTGAAATATCAAAAACTTTTAACTGCTTCTCATCTACGCTGTATAAATAATTGCCGGTAATGGCAAATCTTGCAAGAGAGCCGCCCTGGCCTGTAGTTCCTGAATTTTTGCTAAGGCTGGAAGAATCTTTCTGGCATTGACACAGAAAAAGAGGAACCAGCAAAAAGTAGAAAATATTTTTTTTCATCAGAAAAGTTTTATGGTTTAATGCTACATATTTATTTTAACGCCGGCAATTTGGAGTAGGTATATCTTGTTTTTCCCATCTTACGACAATTCCTTTTGATTTATCAACGCATTTAAAATAAACATTGGTATAAGGTGGAAATTCCTGGTTAGCCGGCGGAAATACTCCAGCTACTCTTTTTACAAATTGAGGGCTGGCAGGATTTGTTACATCAAAAACAACCAGGTCAGTATAATTATTGGCATATAAATAATTCCCTTTTATGGCTATTTCACTATTTAAAGGAAGCTTGAGAAAAGCAACTTTTACCGGATTGTCTTTTTCAGAATTATCAATGATATGAATCCCGGAAAAGAGATCATTTTGGAAAATATAATTGCCGTAAGCATAGATTTTACCAGCGTTAACAGTTGGTTTTTGTGGTTCTACAGAAATTTTCTGTACTTCTGCAGCAGAAGCATATACAGGCACATATTTCTCCATCGGCATTGGAATACCTTCCGGCTTAGGATCGCATGAGAATAAAATTATTGAAGTAAAAAAAATATAGGATAGCTTTCTCATAAACGCTTTTAATTTTGTAAGACAACCGATTGTAATATATCGCTGCATTCATCCACAAAATTTTTATTTGCTACCAAAAAAAATACTAATTATTGAACAATAATCTGATTGGGAGATGAAACAATCATTTCCGGTTTGTTTTTATAAAGTTGGATCACACCTGTAACGCAAATGTTTTTATCCGCATATAAAGACTCAATTGTTGCCTTGAAATTCTGAATGTCTTTAGTAAAAATAACGAGCGTAAGCGGAGATTCAGGATAAGGAGCTCCCAGATTTATAAACGTTTCATTTTCCAATGATTTTACTCCATAAACTTTAGAGCAAATGCTGACACTGTCTCCAATAAATTTTGAAACAGAATCAATAGAAATTTTTTGCTGACAAAATACACTGGAGTAAATAAAAACTGCAAAAACAAGTGAAACAACTTTTTTCATTTCTAAAAATTATAGTGCAAATTAAGGATGTTTGCCGGTTATGTTAAAACCCCGATTTAATAACATTCACTTTTAATTTCTGCTAAAATAAGCGCTTTCTTTTTTCGTTATTATTTCATTATTGATTTCTTTTAACAATAATTTTCCATACGTTCATTAATTCATAAAGCAAATTTTCGGTCTTAATAACAGATAAAAAATTGTCAACCATGAAAACAAGTTTACAGCAGGAAATTTTATTAATGACCGGCACATATTTTACTTCAAGACAATGCTGGCAAAAAAATAATTCTGAAAACGAAAACCTTTCCTCCGAGTCCGATCAACTACAGGATGCTTGCTGGAATGGGCTTTTAAAAGAAATGCTTCCGGAAATTTGCGAATGGAATAAGAACTTATACCTTTGGCAAATCAGGGAAAATAAATCGTGCCTGAATATTGGACTGGGCGAACTTCCTTCAGAAGTGGACAAGTATTTTTCAATAGATCCATATACTTTTCTTGCAGAAGAATGCGAGAATTAAGATTTGATAGATTGTGGTTCGTAAAACACGAACCACGGGTTGCAGTAAACAAAGAAATGAGGTGAATTTGTAATTTAGTAATTCATAAACTCATCTAAACTCATCTTAACCCTCTAAACTCATCTAAACTATAATCGCCTTCATTATTTTTTTTCCCATCTTTACCAAAACTTTTCAAATATGAAAATTGCTGTCCTTGGTGCCGGAATGGTAGGAAGTGCCATTGCTCTTGATCTTGCAAAAAAATTTGAGATTACTTCTTTTGATTTAAATGAACAAAATCTAAAGTCGTTGAAAGAAAAAAATCCTGACATTCAAACTTCTCTACAAAATTTAAAAGATCTTCCGGCATACAAAGCATTTCTCCATCCATTTGATTTTGTCGTAACAGCCGTTCCGGGTTTTATGGGTTTTAATACATTAAAAACAGTAATTGAATGTGGTAAAAATGTAGCGGATATTTCTTTTTTTCCTGAGGATGCATTGCAACTGGATCCTCTGGCAAAAGAAAAAAATGTTACCGCAATTGTCGATACAGGCGTAGCACCGGGAATGAGCAATTTCATCATCGGGCGCTATAACCAGGTGATGAAGATCGATGATTTTGAAATTTATGTGGGTGGTTTGCCTGTTCATCCAAAACCACCTTTTTGCTATAAAGCGCCATTTTCACCCATAGATGTGATTGAAGAATATACACGGCCTGCACGATTGAAAGAAAATGGGAAAATTATAACTAAACCAGCATTAACGGATTTGGAATTGATGGAATTTGAAGGTGTGGGCACACTTGAAGCATTTAATACTGATGGCCTCCGCTCGCTTTTATTTACCATGCCATACATTCCAACACAAAAAGAAAAAACACTTCGTTATCCTGGTCATGCTCAGCTCATTATTGCTTTACAGCAAAGCGGATTTTTTAGTACAGAAAAAATCATGATTGATGGAAATGAAATTTCGCCGCTTGCTTTTACTTCAAAGATCTTGCTAAATGAATGGAAGCTGCAGGAAAAGGAAGAAGAACTAACGGTGATGAAAGTAGTGCTGCATGGAGAAGGAAAAACGGTCCAATATAATTTGCTTGATTATTATGATGATGCAACACAAACTTCATCTATGGCGCGCACTACCGGTTATACTTGTGCTGCATCTTTGAATTTGATGGTAAATAAATTGTTTACTAAAAAGGGCGTATTTCCACCGGAATTGATTGGAGGAGATAAACAATGTTTTGATTTTGTTTTAAATTATCTGAAAGAAAGATCAGTGATTTGGAAAAAGAAACCGTAATTATTTTATTAATGGAAGATTGTTTAGCTTTCATCCATTCAAACACTTTCTGATCTTGATGCTTAAAAATTATTCCTAAACTAACTTTAGATAAAAAATTATTCTCAATGAAGTTCCGACTTTACCTTTTTATAACTGCAATTTTGGTAAGTAACTTTTCTTATTCGCAAGACTGGAAAGTGTTTCCATATAAACCAACCGGAAGCTTAATTTCTTTTCCAACTGATGAAGGACGGCATACCTCACAACCTGTGGAATGGTGGTATACTGCGGGGCATCTTACCGGCAATACTTCCGGAAAAACGTACAGCTATATGCTTACTTATTTTTACTATCCTGTACTTAATTTTGATGGTTTCAGAATTCTCAATCTCACAGATGATGCGACAGGAAAATTTTATCAGGACGCTACTCCGGTTAATTACTCAGCCGTTGCAACCAATCACCTGGATATCCAGGCAACCGTATACAAACAGGGAAATGAAATATGGAGCAACAAAACTGATAGTAATAATAAGCTGATTCCATTTCAATATACGATACAGGCGGCTTCTTCAAATGTAGCCCTCAATTTAAATTACAATAGTTTAAAACGTCCTTTAATTTTAGCAGATTCAGGATACCTGGCACAAGGCCTTAACAATTACACCTTTTATTATTCTCAAACGCGCAATGATGTTTCCGGCAAACTAAGTTTAAATGGCGTTTCGGAAGACGTAACCGGAACCTCATGGATCGACAGGCAATATGGTAATTTCAATCCATGGACCGGAGAAAAATATGAATGGTTTCATGCACAATTATCAAACGGAATGGACATGAATTTCTGGAATATTTTCACTGAACAAAACACCATACCAAAAAACAGCAGGTATTGTATATTGTCGGCCTATGTAAACGATAGTACACAATACACTGTAAGCGATTTTAAAATGGAGCGGCTTGGCTATAACCGGACGCCGGATAGTGTGATGTGTTACGCCGATAAATGGAGACTGACTTCCGGTAAAAACAAAATTGACCTAACCATTACCACAAAAGAAAAAAATTCTGAAGTAACATGGCCGTTTAGATTTTTTGAAGGAGCTACTTCCATTACCGGCACAGTAAATGGTAGTGCAGTAACTGGTTTTGGCTTTGCTGAGCTTTTGCATTCTTATCAAAATCCCGAGATTGACATCAAAAATCCAAATGGTGGTATATATAAAACTTCTGCGCCTGTTTCGTGGCAATTGATAAATCCGGATGATGGCAACCCTGTTACTTATAATGTTGAATACAGTATTGATGATAAAGCTACTTTTAGATCCATTGCACAAGGAATAACGGATACTTTTTATCAATGGAAAAATTCAATTGTGAAAAATGGTGATAAGATTTGGTTTAAGATTACTGCTATTTCTGTTGATGGTAAATTGCAGGGAACCGCCATTAGTAAATCAGCATCTACAGTAACTGTTGCAGAGACAGCAAACCAGGAAATAAAGCTGTTTCCTAATCCTGCTGATGGCAATTTATTCATAGAGCCGGCATTTCAAATGGATAATCCTGTATGTAAGATCATTGATGTAAACGGGCGGGTACTTTATACTTTAAAAAGCAACTCTATTTCCAATAAAATTGACGTGAGTTATTTGACGCCGGGAGTGTATTTTCTAAAGATAGAAGGCGAGAAGAGGACGTTGAAGTTTTTGAAGAAATAATAAGCTACTCCAAAGGAGCCCTTCGGACGAATTACACGAATTGACACGGATTTTTTTTGGCACTCCAAGGGAAGTCCTCCGGGGAGAAAATCATATTCAAACCATTTCTTCCAATTGAATAATAAGTGGCAACTGATAAGGAAGAATTCTTTTTTTTGCGTCAGCAATTGTAAGCCAGCCGCCTTTATCTACTTCCGGGAAATCTGCTTTCTTTCCCGACTTTGGCGGCCACTCTATTTGGAATGTATTGCTTTTTAATTCTGAAGCATTAAAATCTGCTTGTGCCGCCCATGCATAAACTATTTTTCCACTTTTCTGGCGTACCGGATGTAGCTGCACAAATGGCGAAGTCTGCAATCCCGGACTATCGGCGTCAATACCGGTTTCTTCATGCATTTCTCTTTTTGCAGCCTGTAAAGGATCTTCGCTCTCTTCAAATTCTCCTTTCGGAATGGACCAGGTGCCTACATCTTTGTTTCGCCAAAAAGGACCTCCTGGATGAACTAAAAATACCTGCAGGATATCATTTTTAATCCGATACCATAAAATCCCTGCACTTTTTTTGGTCATAATGTTTTAAATTGAGTTTGTTGTTTTTTATAATCGATTCATCATACTTCAACAAATATAAGGCAACAGTAAAAGGACAAATAGCATTGTTTTTGATTTTCTTATTTAGAAACTTTAATTCTATAAAAAGCATTCATAGAAATCATTAACATCTTGTTGAGGTTTGGATGGAATAATTTTACGTAGATA
>DATILZ010000190.1:0-10047 GCA_035475995.1 Hanamia sp.
TTAATCGTTGCTTCAATTAATTCACAAAAATTGTGAGGAAGAATTTTTGTTGCAAGGCCGACAGCAATTCCTTCCGCACCCTGTGCAAGCAACAACGGAAATTTCATTGGAAGCGTAACCGGCTCATTTTTCCTTCCGTCATAACTCAGTTGCCAATTGGTAGTTTTATTGTTGAAAGCCACTTCCAGGGCGAATTTGCTGGGACGCGCCTCAATATATCTTGGCGCTGCCGCTTCATCGCCTGTTCTTACATCGCCCCAATTTCCCTGCGTTTCTATCAGCAGATCTTTTTGTCCAAGATTTACGATCGCGTCGCCAATACTTGCATCACCATGCGGATGATATTGCATGCTTTGTCCGATGATATTCGCTACTTTATTAAATCGGCCATCATCCATTTCTTTCATCGCATGAAGTATGCGCCGCTGTACTGGTTTTAATCCATCTTCAATTGCCGGAACGGCACGCTCTAAAATTACATAGCTCGCATAATCTAAAAACCATGTTTTATATTGTCCGGAAATGCCGGAATCACTGTGCTTGTACTCTTGTTTGTTAGCTTTTGCCATTAGTTTATATCATTTTTTTTGCCACGAATTACACGAATTTCCACGAATTATTTTGCCATGGATTATACGGATTATCATGGATTATTTTTTCTGTTTAATAGAATAATATTTCCAGCAAACTAATAAATATTCAAAATTCCCGTTTGTCATTATTAATTTTTTTGCCACGAATCACGCTTGTTTTTGATTCTTCATTCGTGTCAATCTGTGTAATTCGTAACTACGTTTTTTCTTCTTCCACTTTTTTCTTCACTTCAAAGTCTTTCATCTTTTTTATTTCTCCCTGACCGTCAATTACATCTTTTGCAATTAATTCCTTCAATCTCCAAAGCAGGAACATATCGCCTGTTGTATGTTTTGATTTATTTAAAAACTGCTGAATTACTTTATTCGCTTTTTGCCAGTCTTTGGTGATAAATTCTAAAAGATATTTATCATAAAAATCCTCCTCATGTTGCGATAATTTTTTTGCTCCTTCAAGAATGCGAACTATTTTATTTTCATTACATATTTTCGTCCATTCATCCGGATCTATTTCAAATTCGGATGAAGTAATTGGCCTTGCGAGTTTCTTTGCTTTCAAAAATTCGCGTGCAGGAATTTCAGATAAGTTTACCGGATAAAAAATATTCCCTTTGTCATTTATAAATGGAAGATTGTTTAATGAAAGAACATATATCCTTCCAACAAATTCATTTAATTGAGCCATCAGCCAATAATAACCGCTAACATCATGCTTGTTTGGAGCCACCCAAATCCAAACTTTCACTTCCAGGTTTGAAATTAATTTTTCTTTTATCTCTTCTATTGTTTTATTGTCATTTACTTCTCCGGTATCTACATGCCCATCATAATCTCCATGGGCCAAAACGCTACGCCACCATTGTTTTCTATTTTCTATTCCTTCTACAGAATAAATATTTTTTAAAGGGCCAACAGCATAATCATCTTTGATTTCTACAATCTCGTCACGAAGCGATTCATCTAAATCAAAACTTTTGGTTAGGGTATTTATATCCGGTTGCTGAAAAACTATATGCATTTTAGGGTTGAGGTATTAGGTGTTAGGCATTAGGTCAAACATCTCTTAGCAATTCAATATTTTCTCCCTGGCAGGGAATAATGAAATCAGAGTCGTGTGAGGCTAATTTAGCTCCATGAAGTTTGCAGGTAGCAAGGATTGTAGCATCATTTGGAAGCAGGTTGTATTTTGCCATTAGTCGTGGCACCTCTGATAAAAAACTTTGATTTCCGGAAAGAAAAGTAAAATTATTTAAAGCTTTAATAATTTCAAATTCGCTTTCTATTGCCTCCCGTATTTTACCTTTTCGTTGCAAAGTTTTTGGAGACACATCAGAATTAAAAGCCAATATATAATACAGATATTCACTAACTACTATATCATTGATAAAAAGAGCATTCGTCAAATCTAAAATCAAACTTTGGTAAAAATTTACTTTATTTCCTTTTAAAGGTTCAATAAATATGGAACTGTCAAGGAAAATTTTATTGGTCATAGACATCGTACTTTGTGATTGGAAAATCAGGATGTTTTGCTGCTCCAACAATCTTCATAAGTTGTTCAATATTTCTCTTTTTAGGTTCAGCATTCTCTTCTTCCTCTTTCTTTTCCTTTGCAGAAACAATCATAATTTCGAGTTCTTTATCATTAAACTCTTCCGGAACATCAACAGTAAGTTTGCCGTTTTCAGAAGTGCCAAACAATTTAATTGCATCCATAAAAAATGTTTTTACAAATTTAGTCTTTTTATTTTTCACGTTCTGCATGAGCCATTAGCTAATCAGTTCCTCCACCAAATCCACTTCCACCTTCAGATTATCAATAATAAAATCCTGCCGCGATGGTGTATTTTTTCCCATATAATATTCCAGTAATTGCTGAATATGCATCTCGGGCAAAAGCATTACTGGCTGCAATCTGATATCATCACCAATAAATTTTCCAAACTCTTCGGGAGAAATTTCACCGAGGCCTTTAAACCTGGTAATCTCCGGTTTACCTCCTAATTTTTCAACTGCTTTTTGTTTTTCATTTTCATCGTAACAATAAATTGTCTCCTGCTTTTCTTTATTTTTCCCCGGCATCGTACGCACACGAAACAAGGGCGTTTCTAATACATACACATGTCCATTCTTTACAAGATCAGGA
Source organism: Hanamia sp. (assembly GCA_035475995.1). GTDB lineage: Bacteria > Bacteroidota > Bacteroidia > Chitinophagales > Chitinophagaceae > Ginsengibacter. The sequence continues at coordinate 2,740 of DATILZ010000190.1, forward strand.
AAAAATTGCAGAAAAAAAGTCATTAATAAAAGACGGATGTGCATTCCATCCACATCTGCATCTGTGGCAATTACAATATTATTATAACGGAGATCTTCATAACCAGCTTCAATGTTCAAAGCATGTTGCAAAAGATTGAATTCTTCATTTTCATAAACAATCTTTTTGGTCAAACCAAAACTGTTCAAAGGTTTACCCCGCAAACTAAAAACCGCCTGCGTTTCTACGTTTCGGGATTTGGTAATAGATCCGCTGGCACTGTCTCCTTCAGTAATGAAAAGCGTTGTCTCCATTCGTTTTGCATTGATCTCATCTTTGTTTTTTCCTTCCGCTTCATCATTAAAATGATAGCGGCAATCACGCAATTTTTTATTATGAAGATTTGCCTTTTTTGCTCTTTCATTTGCCAGTTTTTTGATACCAGCCATATCTTTTCGCTCACGCTCATTTTGTTCAATACGTCTTTTTAACGCATCAGCAGTTTCAGGATTTTTATGAAGAAAATTATTTAGTTCTTTTCCTAAAAAATCAGCAATAAAACTTTTTACTGCCGGGCCTTTTTCAAACATAATATGAGAACCTAATTTTGTTTTTGTCTGGCTTTCAAAAACCGGTTCCTGCACGCGTATGCTGATCGCTGCACAAATGCTTCCGCGAATATCTGCAGCATCATAATCCTTTTTATAAAAATCACGGATCGTTTTTACATAACCTTCGCGGAAACCTGCAAGATGAGTTCCGCCTTGCGTGGTAAATTGTCCGTTCACAAAACTATAATACTCTTCGCCATACTGATTATTATGTGTGAGAGCAACTTCTATATCTTCTCCTTTTAAATGAATGATCGGATAACGAAGTTCTTCCTCGATTGTTTTTCTTTGAAGAAGATCCAGCAAACCGTTCTTACTTACATATCTTTTGCCATTATAATTAATAACCAACCCTGCATTCAGAAAGCAATAATTCCAAAATTGATTATCCAGAAATTCCTGGATGTAATGATAATTTTTAAAGATATTTTCATCAGGAATAAAAGTTACTGCGGTTCCATTCTCTTCAGTTGTTTTAGATTCTTTATGATCATTCATCAACTTTCCTCTTTCAAATTCTGCAGTTTTTTGCTTGCCTTCGCGCACAGAAGTGACTTTAAAAAATTCGCTCAAAGCATTTACAGCCTTAGTTCCTACGCCATTAAGCCCAACGCTTTTTTGAAAAGCTTTGCTGTCATATTTGGCGCCGGTGTTTATTTTGCTTACCACATCCACCACTTTTCCCAAAGGAATTCCGCGGCCATAATCACGAACAGAAACAGTTTTATTTTTTATTTCAACATCTACATGTTTTCCAAAGCCCATGGTGTGTTCATCAATGCAATTATCAATCACTTCTTTTAATAATACATAAATCCCATCATCCGGGCTGCTGCCATCGCCCAGTTTGCCGATGTACATTCCGGGACGCAGGCGAATGTGATCTTTCCAGTCCAGACTTTTTATAGATTCTTCATTATAATCAAACAAATCTTTTTCAGCCATTTATTTTTGGTTTTTTTTTGCGCAAAAGAAAGGAATTTTCAACAATTAATTTTCTCGGCATTTTAAAAATAAAATATCACAAGGTATTCTGTCAAATATACTTAAAGGAAAAAGTAAATAAATGTGAATGTTGTCAGAGAACAGAAAATTTAAAATTATTTTATTCAGAGGCAGTAAACGAACAAATATTTCCAATTCATTTTCTGATAAATTAAAAATCCCATTCAATCATTTTATAAGAATTTAATTTGTCCACATGCAATAACGTCTTGTTCTGATGTTCTGATCTATGATACATTGGATTGAATTTAGCGCCGATTATAATTTCGTTTAAAGTATAAGAAGTACGCGACACCACAGTATTTGAAAACATATCGTCAAAAGCTTTTATAAAGACTAAAATTTCACCTTGTGCGTTTTCAAAATCTTCTTTTGTAAAATTATAGAACGGGCTTGTTTCTGTTATCGGATGCACGATTGTCCAGCTAAGTGTGAGTGAATTTATGGTGTTATATTCCAGTGGAAGCTTATAAAATTTGTTGACCATTTTACCATTTTCTTCCACAATTAATCCTAAAGTTACTTTTGCTTCAGCATCGGTTAAAGTAGTATTTTTAAAAGGAGCCAATCTCAACATAATGGCTTTTTGGTCATGAAATGGTGCCAGTATTGCGTTTTCACTGAATCGTAAATAAGCTTTTGGCCTGGAGAATCTTCCGTATAATAAACCGGTTACTACTGCCAGGCTCAATAAACCAAGAAATGCTTCTAAAGCACAAATTCCATTTATTAATAAATGTCCCGCATCTGCCCTTCCATATCCGCCAACTGTAAATGATTGGCTGCTGAAAAAAAACGCTTCCATAAATTGCCGGAAATGCGATGGTGTTGCACTGCCTCCAAATTCCTGAAGTCCTAAAAAATAATAAATACCTGCAAATAAAAGATTGACACATAAATAAAAAAGAACAATTGTCATCATAAATTCCCAACGTGGCATATCCAGTAAAATATGATACCAACTAATCCTTTTAATAGTACTGATTCCTTTTATTTGAATATTCGGTTTTCCATTTTTGTAAAGAAACCTTCCACCATAATCAGAAGAATTGACACCAAAACCGGTGTTGATTTCTGACTTAGCTCTTGGATTGATCTTTCTTATTTTGAACATGAAATTTTTAAATACTTATTTTGAAAAGAGAAAATAAAATTGACAATTAAATCTGTAAAGATAAAATTCAGTTTGAAGCAGGTTTTAAAAATTTTATCAATTTCATAAATTAGTTTCTAAATATTTTAAATTGCATTATAAAAGCGGAAGTAGCTCACCTGGTAGAGCGACAGCTTCCCAAGCTGTAGGTAGCGGGTTCGAGTCCCGTCTTCCGCTCTTTTTATCTTAAAATTACACAGATGGAAAAGAAAAACTTTTTCGTAACATTAACTCCCCCACGGGTTACGTTTCCACATGATATGAACAATGAAGAAAGAGAAATAATGAATCGGCATGTCGCTTATTGGCGCGGTTTACTTGACAAGGGAATTGCTATCGCATTTGGTCCTGTAATGGATCCAAAAGGACCATTTGGAATGGCTGTAGTGGAAGTGGAAAACGAGCAACAGCTAAATGAAGTTGTAGCCGGAGATCCTGCAAATGGCTTGCAGAGATTTGAGACCTTTCCCATGCGGGTAGTCTATAAAAAATGTGTTTAGCCTATAAAACTGTGCTTTTAAATTCTTCCATTGTCACCGCGTCTTCCACTTTAAAGTTTCCAATTCTTGTTCTCCGCAATTCGCTTAAATAGCCACCACAACCGAGGGCAACTCCAAAATCATTCGCCAGACTTCGGATATAAGTTCCAGTTGTACATACTACTTTGAATGAAACCACCGGCAATTCAACATTTGTAATTTCAAATTCTTTAATTGTTACTTTTCGTGGTTCCAGAATCACCTCCATTCCTTTTCGCGCCATGAGATAAACAGGTTTTCCATTTTGTTTTATTGCCGAATGAATTGGTGGTGTTTGCAATATTTCACCGGTAAACTGTTTCGTTTTTTCTTTGATCATTTCTTCTGTAATTCCATTTAAAGATGTCACATTTTCAGGTTCACTTTCACGGTCATAAGTCGGAGTAACAGCACCAAGAGTAATTGTTCCGGTATATTCTTTTTCCTGAGCCATATACTCATTTATTTTTTTTGTAAATTTTCCGGTGCAAACGATCAAAAGCCCTGTAGCCAAAGGATCCAGCGTACCGGCATGTCCTATTTTTTTTATATTAATGATCTTCCTGAGCTTTCTGATCACGTCATAAGAAGTCCATTCCAATGGCTTATCTATCAACAAAACTTTTCCTTCTGCAAAAGTATTTTCAGTCATAATTCTAATTCAATTTTACTATTAATGATTTAATTCAGAATGGCCTTTTCTAAACTTTCCAAACCATCTAAACAAATTCTTAACCTTTTAAAAAATAATATTACTTACTAAACATTTCTACACCGCCTGCCTTGCTTTTAATTCCAGGTATTTATTAATCGTATTTACTGTCAGATTTTTGGGCGAAGATAAAATAGATAAGATTCCATATTTAGAAAGTTCTTTTGCAATGATCTTTTTCTCAAAAGCGAGCTTTTCAGCAATTGTTTTTATATAAACTTCCTCCAGATCTTTTGCATCAGAATTTCGCAGGTTATCTAACTCTGAATTTTCAAAAATAATTACCAGTAATAAATGATAACGTGCCAATGATCGCAAATAATCAAGTTGCCTGTTTAATCCTGATAGTGATTCAAAATTGGTAAATAAGATCAGCAGGCTACGGTGTTTTATTTTACTTCTGATTTGTGCATAAAGCATTTCAAAGTCACTTTCCAAAAAATCAGTTTTTTGTTTGTACAATAATTGCAAGATATTTTCTGCCTGCGAAGGCTTACGATCTGCTGCCAGCATACTTCCCGGCTCATTCGAAAAAGTAATAATGCCAACTTTGTCCTGTTTCTTCAGGCAAACATTACTGAGCACAAGACAACTATTTATTGCATAATCCAAAAGCGTCATTCCATTAAAAGGCATTTTCATCAGTCGCCCTTTATCAATGATACAGTAAACCTGTTGAGATCTTTCTTCCATAAAATTATTCACCATCAGGCTTCCTTTCCTGGCAGACGCTTTCCAATTGAGGTTGCGGATGTCGTCACCGGAAATATATTCCTTGATCTGCTCAAATTCCATACTCTGTCCCATTTTGCGCATTCGCTGGTTGCCACTTTCCGCCTGCAAAGTTGTTTGGGAAAATAGCTGATATTTATACAATTGCATGAAAGCCGGATACACCGGAATCGTCCCGGATGCTTCTGTTGTAAATCTTCTGCTTATTAATTTTAAAGGCGAGGATGCAAAAGAATGAATATTTCCAAAATAATAGGAACCTCTTTCCAAAGGTTGTAATTTCCAGTGGATCTTTTTCTGCTGATGTGCTTTTAATGACAACTTTCTCTTCCAGTTTCTGATTTGCAATTGTTCGGGCAGTTCATCAATAAGGGTGACATAAACCGGAAAAGCGAATTCATTTTTTACAATTATTTCAACAGGATTTTCATCGCCGTTACTCAATCTGTGTCCGGTAATGCGCCGGGCATATACTGTTTTTTTTGAAAAAAATAAAAGTGAATAATCCAGCATCAGAAAAATGATAAAAACAACAAAAACAAGAATGGAAATTGCTTGTAAAACGGGGATATAAAAAGCCAAAATAAATAAGACAATAAGCGCTGCAACAGCCAGATAAAACCGCTGTCTTACAAACAGATCCCCGATATATTTTTTTAAAAATTCCAACTTTTTTATTTTAATACTTTCCCAATAATTCTATCGTGGTATTTCAATGTTGCCGATGATGTTTGTTATTAATTCGTCTGCTGAAACTCCTTCCATTTCTTTTTCCGGCGTAAGAATAATGCGATGTCGCATAACGGGAACCGCCACTTCGATAATATCTTCCGGATTTACAAAATCCCTTCCCAGCATGGCTGCATTTGCTTTTGATGCGCGCAAAATTGCCAGAGATGCCCGTGGGGAAGCGCCCAGATAAAGAGAAGGATTATTTCTTGTTCCGTTTACAATTTTTGCGATGAATTCTACCAGTTTTGGATCAATAATCACTTCATTGATAATATTTCTATATTCAGTTATCTGCGCTGTTGAAATCACTTTATGAACATTGTTGAGTAATGTGTTTTGCGCCAGCGATTGCTGGTTCAATAAAATATTAATTTCCTCTTCAAGCGTGGGGTAATCAATAATAATTTTAAATAAAAACCGGTCCAATTGTGCTTCCGGCAGCCGATAGGTTCCTTCCTGCTCAATTGGATTTTGCGTAGCAATGACCAGGAAAGGAAAATCCATAAAATGAGTGATGCCATCAATCGTTACCTGCCGCTCTTCCATCACTTCAAACAAAGCAGATTGAGTTTTTGCCGGTGCGCGGTTAATCTCGTCAATTAAAATAATATTACTGAAAATCGGGCCTCGTTTAAATTCAAATTCTGCTTCTCTCGGATTGAAAACAGAAGTTCCTAAAACATCGCTGGGCATCAGGTCGGGAGTAAATTGTATTCTCGAAAAATTGGTATTGATAATCTTTGCAAGAAGCTTCGCTGTAAGTGTTTTTGCTACGCCAGGCACACCTTCTATCAACACATGCCCATCACACAATAAGCCGATCATCAGCAAATCAATCATTTTATTCTGACCTACAATTACTTTACTTATTTCATTGCGTATGTTGATCAGCGCATCTTTTAATGTATTGATATCAATTCGTTGTTCATACAAATTTTCTTCCATTGGTTTTTTGTTTTTTAAAATTTTCAATCTTTAGATTCAACTCAAGCAATTCTTCATCGCTCACATTTTCCTGCTCCTGTATATTTCTGATCAATCCGAATAGTTGTTCTGTTTCAATTGATGAAACACCCGTCTTTCCCGCAATTGAGGTAATAAACTCTTTATTGATTATGCCGGTATTGATAAAATATTTTTTGCGGAGATACTCATAAAAATAAGTAATTATTTTTGCGGCAATATTACCGTTGTTTTTTTGCTGCAAATAAAGCCTGCCAACAGTTTCAGCAAATACAACGGTTGAATTTGTATTCGGTTTTATTATAGGGATCGCTCTTTGTTTTCTTTTTATATTAAAAAATACAAAAAGTAAAATACCTGCAAGGCCCAGATAAAATGCCCACAGTAACGGTGGATGTTCTTTGATAACTTTTAAAGTTGAAAATTGATCATCACTGTCTAAATTATTTCTGTTTTGAGGAGAAGAAAAATACTTATAGTATTCATCCCAGTAAACATATTGAGGTGCGAAACGCAAATACGCCGTTACATATTCGAAATATTTATAGTTATCACCGGTAAGTAAAAAATAATTACTGAAAACCCGTGGCGCCAGGTGCAGATAAAGCCTTCCCTTTCCCGGGAAAAGCACAATATAATTTGGAAGATTTTTTTCATTAACCCCTAAAACCCTTGTAGTTGCTGTATCATAGCTCATAAAATAATTGAGAAACGGAAAATAGTAATATCTGTATTCCGGAGAATTAATATCATTTCCGTAAAACATACTTACCTGTGTATCGTGCATTTTACCATTTACTTCATTCATGATCTCACCGTTTCTGTCAACGCTGCAATAAACTGCCTCCAGTAATTTGTGATCAATCAAATCTGCAGAAATAAATAAATCGTTTCCAGCTTTTA
>DATILZ010000191.1:0-3583 GCA_035475995.1 Hanamia sp.
GCTGAAGGTAAACATCGCCGAACAACTGGTTTCTTCATAAGAATCGGTTTTATCAAGCAATTGGTGCCATAAACCGGATTGGCTTTGATAACGGGCAATACCAATTGCTTCCTGCTGAAACATTTTGAGGAGTAGCGCACGTTTTGGATAATTTTGCGGCAGATTAGATAACAAATCCGCCTGTGCCATCATCATCCATCCATTACAACGGCCCCAATAAGCTACGCCATTATGCCGTTTGTCGGTGTAATAACAGTGGTAATAGATTTGCTTATTATTATCCCACAGGTATTTGTGAAACTGAAGCACCTGTTTAACGGCATCATCAAAATATTTTGTATCACCGGTCAGCTTGCCCATCCTTGCCAGCAGTGAAACACTCATATAAAGGTCATCCGCCCAAACCGTCATTGTATGAGGAAAATATCTTGCAATGGTACCGTCTTTCAATCGTGGTTCCGCATTTTCGAGTGTATGTACGGCTTTATCAAAATATTGCTTAAAAGCCGGATTTTTTTGACGCTGATATAAATCAATTAGACTTGCGGCCATTGTTCCATAATCATCCAATCTTATCATTCTGTAAAACATATAGTTTGATAAACGACTTACTTTATCCAGGCCATTTTCCTGTTTTAATACCGTATCATATTGCCGGTGCAAATAATTTAAGTTGCCGGGATTGAAAATAAATTCCATGTTTTTCAAAACATAATTTTCATATTGTAGGTCATGAAGCTGATTGCCAAGCTCCATCAATGCAATATTCAATACACCATTTGTATAATGCCAGTCATTATAGCGGCTTTGTATTTTTATGTTTAATGAAAAAGGGACACCAGCAAGACTATCATACGTTTGGCCGGTTTTGGTATCAATAAACTTATAAGAAGTTTCGTCAATAATGCGGCTGGAAATCTTCCTTAGAATGGCTTCTGTTTGTTCCTTCGACTGCGCTTGTGTAGCAGACAACATCATTGAACAGACAATTAAAAAGACTAATTTTTTCATCATTGTTGTTTCAAATTTATTTTCGATAATACATTTTTTATAAAATTAGAATCGGCAGTATTTCTTTTTTTACTGAATCAAATTTCTTCAACAAATCTTTACTCTTCAGGCCCTGTAATTTCTTCCTCATACTTTTTCGCTTCCGTATAAATTTCTTTCATCAAAGGCAATGGATTTCCCAAACTGATATGTTGCATTTGGTTCACCTGTGCTGCCAGCAATCCATAACTGCTTAATTGCATCTCAGGTTCGAAATTGAAAAGGCTATCCCGGTAATATTCCACCTTTTTCATTGAAGCAGCAATTGCGTTCACCTGAGCCGTATCTGTTGTGCGCATAGCATATAAATAACGCAGGTATCGGTATCTCCAGTAACTCACTTCTAATTCTTTATTTTCAATTGCTACATATTTAAGCCAGTTAAATCTGGTTTGTAATTCTAAATAAATTACTTCCGATAAAAATGGTTTTGCTTTTTCAAGGAAGGAAAACATCGTATCAATTTTATTCAAGGCATCATTTTTCTCATTCATTACCAGTTGAATATTTTCTTTATTGGGTAAAAGAAAACGACTGTATTCCGGCAGGTAAAAACGATTGGTGTACATCAGCAAAACTTCTCTCCGGTAAATAGTACCAGGAAAACCAGAATTGGTATCCCATCCGAAGCCAAGAGTTGAAAAAATTTCATTTACAACCGGTTCAGATAATTGCAGCGCTTTAATGATATAAGGAGCTGCTTTTTCACCATAAATGGGTTGCGCCCATGCAAGCCATATTTTTCCAATATCTGCATTTACATTCCATGATAATTCCTTCCAGGCAAATAGGTTAATACTATTGGCAATGTCATTGAATAAATTATAATGAGGCTGATGTGTGCCGCCATAAAAAACATTGGTGCCACCATTTTTTCCGATTAGCTTCCAGGCTCTTTTTATAGTAGAATCAGTATATTCCACGTTTGCCGCCGGCAAATAAAAGAGTCCGGTAGTTTGGCCGGTAATCTGGTATTCGATGATTTGCGGATGATTGCCTGCTTTCCCGATTAAAGTATTGTTTCTGGCTGCAGGAAAACAATCAGACATGTAAGATTTTGTTTGAAGAATAATATCTTTTGGAAGTGAATCGATTACTTTTCCCCACACCGATTCCCGGCTGCCACTAAAACCTCCGTAACCAGGCGCATGTACAAACTGGTGTTCCAATGCTCCCTCATTATTACGCAGGGTTACCCAATGCGCTCTTCCGGATGACCAGGTGCGCATGATAAGAGGCAAATGATATTTGTTTAATACTTTATAATATTCACCTACAATCTTTTGCAGTTCATTATCGAATTCATTCATCCCATTCGACTTTGATAAACTATCCTGGCTATATATACCATATTCATCCCAAAAAGTGGCCACCATTCCATCACCATGAAGCGTTTGTATATATTCATCTACTATTGCATCTATTATTTTCCAGGTAATGGGCAAGGAAGGATTAAGCGTGCCCTTTTCCCAGGAATGTGGAGCACGAACACCTTTTATATCCGGATAAACTTTATAAACAGCATTTGCTAAAACCGGCGACCAGCGAACGATATCGTTTCCATATAAAAACGGATAAAAATCTACATCTGCATCATGGCACGCTTTTGCTAATTTTAAAGCCTGTTGCTCTGCTTCCTCTTTGTTTTTCAATAATCTTTTCTTTTCAGTTTCAGGAATGCTATTAAATATTTCCGGAAACGATTTTTGCAAAGTAATAAAGCCAGGATGAATATTATCAAACACAATATTGGCTCCGGTATTTGCAATAAGTTGCGCCATATTATTTTCAGGCCCCTTATTAATATCTCTTATTTTAAAATCGGGCTGCCTTAAGTAAATTCCACTTCTTTTGTCCTGCCACCAATGAACATCGCCGGCAGCATATAAAAGCGACCTGGGCCTTTTACCAAAAATCAAAGCTTTATTTCCATCAAACTTAATCAGGTATCCGTCAAACGCTACTTTTTGAGGGTCCTGGCCGATAAAAGAACGTTGTATTTTTGATGGCTTACCATAAGCCAGTTCAATCGTTCCTTCCGTTGGAATTTGCGGATTGGTTTTTTCCAGGATATTTCCCTCCGGAATATTTAATTTTTTTGCCAGTATTTCTGCTGCTGCCCGAATAGCCGGATGAGCGCCTTTTTGCAAAAGTATATGCGTAAAGTTTTGGGCATGCACCTGCAATCCAATACAGCAAAACAACAAATAAATACTTTTCTTCATTTCATCTGATTATTATATTAGCCTGTTTACAGCGACTTTTCTGAACCGCTTTTTTATTCCTTAACTAAGGTTACACTCATCAATCCAATCACTACATCGTTGGCGACTGTTTTTAATTCCAATGATTTTAAAATTTTATTTTTATTCAAAGGCATATCGAGCACAGTCGCCGATCCCCCCGGAATAGCTAAATCTGTAAATCCTTTTATAGATTGATAATGATTAAAATTTCTGGTAATTAAGCCGGTTTGCAAATGCACTCGATAAGGAACTGGTGTGTTGCATTGAAAAGCATAATTATCGTAACT
>DATILZ010000192.1:0-3663 GCA_035475995.1 Hanamia sp.
CGTTGCAGAAATAATTTTACCATTTAATTTATCAGCATATTTTGCTGAGTTTGTTTTTCTTGTTGCCGGTTTTATTTCAGGAAATTTTTCTAAATCAAAGTCTTTCGCTGTAATTATTTTCCCATTTTTTAATGTGATAGAAAACCAATCGAAAGGAAGAAGATTCATTTCTTTTTCATTCTCTTTATCAATAAATTTTTCAAGATGAATTTGATTCTTATTTACCTGGAAAATTATTTTTACCACATCATTTTCTAATGAAAAATTATTACCGGAACGTAATGCTACAGCCCTTCCCGGCAATTTTCCAGGATAAGTAATTTGAGAAAATACATTGGTTGAAGTCATTAGAATAAGAAAGATAAAAAAAAGAGTGCGTAATATTTTCATTGCGATTTTTATTTTGATTCAGGTAGCTTAAAAACCAAGAAGGTTTCATTAGGCTTTTATTATTTTAAAACTTCTCAAAAAACCATCTTTGTTTGATGGAAACTGCCTGCTACCAAACCAAGAAGATTTCAGAAGCTTCTTTGAATTTAAAACCTCTCAAAAAACCTTCCTGGTTTACACTTTAAAAAATATTTTCTTCTTATACAACCAGTAACACAAATACCACTGAAGCATGAATAAAACAAGGGCGGAAATAATCATAATTGCGGCTTCAGAAATTCCGGTTGGCGATATCACTCCCTTCACAATGGTATTGCTGTAATCAAAGAGCCAGCGATGCACCACAATTTCAAAAAAGAGATAAATGAAAATAGAATTCATGCCGACAATGGTAAAAAAACTAAGAAACTTTTTATGATCCCGCAAATCAATCCAGTAATAAAGAAACGCCAAAGCAAGTAAACACCATCCGCCACTTGCAAGCGTAAAAGAAGAAGTTGCAATCCGTTTTATAATCGGTGTAACACCTGAAATATCCAATGCATAACCTGCTATTAAAGTAATTACTCCGAAAATAATAATTGGTTTTATCTTTTTGTTTCCGCTTTGTGTAAGCAGCCATTTACCTGCAACTGCGCCCCAGATTGTGTGTGCAGCCGTCGGAATACAATTGATAGCAACCCAGCCGCCAGGATTGATTTTATTCATTAAAATCATATCTATATAATTTCCAAAATTATGCTGGTCAGTAAATGGCAGATTGAATCCGGGAATATTTATGAAACGATACAAACATTCATTCAGAATTAATAACCCGATGCTGAAAAGAATCTGATAACCGGGCTTCCATCGAAAGATGAGAAATGCAACCAGCATGGTAAAAGAGAGTTGAGTCAATACATCCCAAAGCTCAAATGATAAATGATTTCCTCTAACGGCATAATCCAGTACGCCCCAGAAAAACAGCCACCAGCTTCGCCTCAAGGCATGTTTGGCCTGTTGCTTCCAGGTACTGCCTTTCGCAGTTTGTTTGGTAAGAGAAAACGCCATTGCCGTTCCTGCAATAAACATAAAAGCCGGTTGAATCAAATCCCAGAAATGCAATCCGTGCCACTGCGCATGGTCAAACTCAATCGCCAGTGAGTGTATAAAAGAACCTGGCGTTGATAATGTTCGTGCATATTCATATAAACCAGATGCTTCCAGCATTAAAAGCACCATCACCAAACCCCTGTAAAAATCAAGCGAAGCCAGCCTGACACCGCCGCCAATAATTTTTTTTAAATTATTTTTTTCGGCGGGGGCAGTAATATGTCCTGAAAAAATATCAGGTTGATCTGGTGATGAGGTCATAAATAGAGTGAAGTTTTATTGATGAAAAGATAAAATCATTTTATGGTTTTAGGAATAAAATAATTTCATTCTTAAATAAAAACGATTTCATTCTTATAATTAAAAAATACTTCTTTCCAACATTTTCCCGATTGAATTATTCTGATGTACCCAAAAAGAAAGCCGGTGATTCTGAATCAGGTGCGGTTCCCAGTGTCGCACTCCAATCACTTTTCGTTGCAACGATCCCTATCTTTAAACCTTTGCCTGTAAGGCCTTGAATTTTCGTACGATTGATGCTTCCTTCAAATTTTAAAATTCCTCCCGCTTCCACAACAGTTCCTATCTGATAATAATCACTCATCGATTGTTGGTTAAATGTAAAACTATTTTGATCTCCTGTATGATAAAAAACATCGAACCAGTTATCAAGCATCGCTCCTTCCATCAATACATCAAAACCGGCATTTGGAAATAATGAAGTCAGCAATCCTGTGCCGGCATTGTTATCAGGATCAATATAAAAATCAAAAATATCGCCATTCGATTTTTTGGATGCCATCTCTATATAAAAATAAATATTGGCTCCGTCATAATCGAATTTCACTTTTCTGAAAATACCGCCTTTTGCGCCGGAAGTAATCACATTACTGTTTAATGTATCCCAATCGGAAAGCGTGTTATCATTCAATTTTACCGGTGATCCTTTTGAAATTCGAAGTACAGTTGAACCTTCAAAAGTTTGTCCTGAACCGGTGCTTACATATAATGTGGGAACGTACTTTCCTTTTTCAGAATAGGTATGTACCGGATTGGGATCCGTAGAAGTTGTTCCATCTCCAAAGTCCCATTTGTAAGTGGTAACGCCTTTTGTCTGATTGGTAAATGTGGCGGTCAAACCATCTATATTTACGGTATAAATCACATCTACTGCTGGCTGTGCTTTATCTTTTTTACAAGAAAAAAAACAAAATATAAATGCGCCGATGAACGAATAAAGCAACAATAATTTTAAAGATTTCATAGCTCTTATTTTTATTTTTTTTAAATGAAATTTCTTTTAATTTTTTTAGGGATTTTGAACACAAAGCGGATTTGCCTGCACTTCATCAATCGGTATGTAATAAATTATTTTAGGATCATTCCAGTTTACGATCATGTTCAGATAACCAGTTGGATTTTGCGCAGGATTGATATCCGTTTCTTTTAAACCGGGCAAATGATATCCCCAATAAGTGCGGTTCATGTTTAGTTTATTTCTATAAACATCAAAGGTGCGATGACCTTCAAATGCAAGTTCTATGCGCCTTTCATTCAACACAACTGTTAGTGCTGTATTACCTGTTGGCAAAACCCGATTGTATAAAGAATTTTGCAAGCCCCGGTTTTTGCGAATGATATCCACATCATCCAGCGCGGCTGATGTCATTCCTTTTTTTGCTTCTGCTTCTGCCTTGTTGAGATACATTTCTGCAAGGCGAAACATTACCGGAGAACTGAGCGAAGGGCTTCCTCCCTGGAATGAAAATTTGGTGATGTAATAAATATCAATGCCATTTTTTTGCTGCAGATTTCCATTGGCATCTTTTAAGGGAACAATGTAAGACCATCTCACATCTTCAGGATGTGCAGACATCAAATCACGAATGGGTTTTGACGCATATTCCTCGCCCCATCCGGAATTACCGTCGGAATAAAGCATGGATGAAATAGAGGCTTTTCCATAATCATCTAAGTTGGTAAACGCGATACAAAAAATAGTGCCTGAACCGGCAGCAGCATTTGCAAAATAGGTTGGATAAGCATCTGCAGTTTCTAAAGTAAACTTTCCGGAATTAATGACTTTATCTGAATAAAAAATCGTGCTGTCATTATCATTTTTATACAAAAATGCTCTTGATAATAATGCCCAAGCAGCTTCTTTTGTAGCATATTGTACGC
>DATILZ010000193.1:0-2161 GCA_035475995.1 Hanamia sp.
CTGTACCTTTTCAAGCACCGTTTTCAATTCAGTATGCGTTATATTAACGGAAATTTTTTGATTCAATGCATCCTGCCCCCGCACATCTTTTGCATAAGTTGTGAGGACAGAAACAATAATAAGTATTTGTACAATAATTAATCTCATTGCTATTGGTTTTAAAGCAACAAGTAGCTTTTTATTCATAACTTGTGTTGGTTTTGAACGTGAATAGATAGAGCAGGCAAAACCCCTTTTGCCTTTGGCAGATGGGAAAGCTGGTAATAGTGGAATATTACCGGCTTTTATTTTTTAATGATGTTATGTGAATTTATTTTGCATAATAGTTGTTTTTAAGAGTTATTAATAAGTTATCAAAATTTAATTGCAGCTCTGGCTACCTTTGAATAAGATTTTAGTTCCTTTAATTTCATAACTGGCATTAAATACCAGGCAAATGCTTTGAAGCTTATTGAATAAACTTTGCCCGGTTAAATCACCGGTAAAAAGACAATTTTTTATTTTTTCATTTTCAAGAACAATCTGTAACTGATAAGTGTTTTCTATGTCATCGAGTACTTTATAAAGAGGAGTATCTTTATAATAAAAATCAACTTCTCTGATTTTCCCGGTTGATTCTTTTTGAACAGGTTCCGGTTCATCCACTATTGAAGTAATGAAATGGCGTTCCTGTTGATAGTAAGTAACTTTTTGATTCGGCGTGATGATAACACCATTCGACTTTTGTTCCACTTTATTTAAAGAAATGTACTCCTTATCTTCGTAAACTGCTACACGTCCGGTTTTTACATCCACCTCAAGTTTGCCATCCATTTTATGAATTCCAAAACTTGTTCCCAGTACTTGTGTTACAATGTTATCACTGTAAACAAAAAAGGGGCGATTTGGATTTTTGCTAATGCGGAAAAAAGCATCCCCTTCAAGATAAACTTCTCTTTTATTTGCGGCAAAGTGCTTTGGAAAAGCTAATTTAGAACCGGGATAAATTGTCAAACAACTTCCATCTTCCAGGATTATATTTCTTGCACTATCACTGTTGTTCGTTTCCTCTAAAAATCCCTGCTGGACTTTTGCGATCATAATGGAATCATCAGATGCTTTTTTATTTTTATTTGGAAATACCATGTAACTAATCATCCCAATAACACCTATCAAACATGCAGCAGCAGCGTATTTCCACCAATTATTGTTTTTTCTTTCCGTTGCTACCGCTTGATTTTTTTTAATAGTTGATAATTCTATTTTGTTCCAAAGTTTGTTTTCTATCTGGTCTATTTCAACTCCATCTAAAGGATCATTTCCATTATCCAGCAATTCATACCATTGATCAACCATCCTTTTTTCTTCATGAGTACATCTGTCGTTGAAGTACTGTTTCAATAATTGCGAAAACGCCTTACGGTTCATTTAAAAAAGTTGAATCTTATAAAATAGTCAAATCAACCGTGAATCTCCCTAAACAAAAAATAATTTTTTTTTTAAAAAAGAAGGAAAACGAATAACACGATCAAATCGGCCAGGATAAAATCTTTGAGGTAAAAACGCATGCTTTTTAAGGATTGACTTATGTGGTATTCCACTGCTTTTTCAGAAAGGTGCATTATGCTGGAAATCTCTTTATTGGATTGTTGTTCAAATCTACTTAAGCGGAAAATAGTTTGTGTTTTTTGCGGCAGTTGGCCCAAAGCATTGTTAATTGCCCCATTTAGTTCCTGCATCAGCAGAAGCAAATCAGCGTTGTTTTCTTGTTTTTTATCCTCTTCAGCAATAATTGACAAATGCGATCTTTTTGAAATTGCGGATTTGATGTAATTAATCACTTGATATTTTACTGCAGTTTGCAGATATCCGGAAAGATTTTGAATGTTATGTTTTTCCCTCTTTTCCCATAATGCGGTAAACACTGCCTGGATAATATCTTCTGCTATTTCTTTGCTGTTAATCCTGTTTATGGCAGAAAAATATAAACCCTTCCAATACCGCAAATAAATCTCTTTAAAAGCAAGTTCATCACTTATCGATAAAAATTTGAGCAAAACTTTATCTTCGAGCAATTGGTAATCCATAATGAATAATTATGCCAGTAAAAATAATAAAATTTATAAGTGTAAATTATACATTTATTTTAAATAAGCAAGATAATTTTGAATTTATCTGAAAC
>DATILZ010000194.1:0-5466 GCA_035475995.1 Hanamia sp.
TGATGGGGTTTTTTCTTCCATAAAACTTGTATTTTTTTGATTAAAAAATCACGGGAATTTCAGTAAACAGACAAATAAAGCAAATTTCATTTTGCCATTTTACTCAGGAACAAAGCCACATACAGCTACAATTTTCTGATCTTAATGTTGCGATACCAAAGTTTTCCATTTTCTGTTCCCTGGAAGGAGATATGCCCTTTTTTAAAAGTTCCAAAGCCTGGCCATTTGGCGAATTTGCTATTTTTGATCATATCTTTCCAATGATCATCCCACATTTGTGTATCTACTGTTTTGTGGCCATTCATATAAAAAGTCAGATGTCCATTATTGGCTATTATTTCATAATGATTCCATTTAGGAGCCAGGTTTACCCATTCAGTATCTGCGGATATCAGGTCATAAAGGTCTCCAGCCCTACATTTTAAAATGCGGCCATCATCATTACAGGCAAGATCCGCAATCTGCATTTCCGGCCCCGATTCATATGTGTTTTTATATTGAGGAGATTCGTTTACATAAAACATCACGCCACTGTTGGCGCACGGTTCCATTTTCCATTCCATTTTAAGATCAAAGTTTTCAAACTCATTATCTGTTACCAGGTCGGCATAATCTTTTTCCACTGATTTGGAATTCTTATTCAGAAAGATGATTCCGTTTTGTACCTGCCATGCTTTTCCCGGCTCTTGTTCCTGGTAAGAATGCCAGCCTTTCAAATCTTTCCCATCAAAAAGAAGTTGCCATCCTTCTGATTTTTCTTTTGCGGTAAGTGTATTTGCAGTCTGGCAAAAGGAAAAAAGAGGGGCCAGAAAGAGGAATAGTAATGAAAATGAAATCCTTGAAATCATGTTTTGATATTTCCATCTAAGGTACTTACTTGATTGTTAAAATTTTTCATTTTTTTTAACAGATATGCAAGCTGGGAGGATTCGGCCAGCATTACTTTGTTTGCCATTGAAACAATAAGAAGTATAATAATAGAATTAAGGGAAGGCAGCGATACAAAGATTAAAAAACACTTCCCGCTCTGACAATTGTATTTTTGATGAAAGTATTTGAGCATGGCCTTATTGGAAGTAGAACATATAACTAAACATCAACCCGACAGGATCATTATTGATAACATCAGTTTTCAACAGGAGGCGTTGCAGAAAATAGCAATTACCGGCGAATCTGGTGCCGGCAAATCTACTTTACTGAAAATTATTTCAGGGCATGTTCAGCGTGATGCGGGAATGGTTCTTTTTAATGGGCAAAAAGTATTCGGGCCGGAAGAAAAATTATTAGCCGGTCACAAAGGAATCGCGTATCTATCGCAGCATTATGAGCTCCATAATAATTACGTTGTCAAAGATTTAATTTGGTTCCAAATAAATGTTGATGAAGCGGAAGCAAAAAAGTTATTTAACATCTGCAGGATCAGCCATTTGCTGGAACGCAGAACCAACCAGCTTTCGGGCGGCGAGAAGCAGCGCATTGCCTTATGCATGTTGCTGGTAAAGTATCCGAGGTTGCTGGTGCTGGATGAGCCTTTTTCAAACCTCGATCCAATACATAAAAACACGTTGAAGGCTGTGTTGGAAGATATTACGGAGCGGTTGCAAATAACCTGTTTGCTTGCCTCTCACGATCCACATGACACTCTTTCGTGGGCCCACAAAATATTAGTGATAAAAGAAGGCAGGATTATGCAGCAGGGAACACCAAAGGAAATTTATTATAAACCTGAGAATGAATATGTAGCAGGCATGTTTGGCAAGTATAATTTACTGACACCTGAGCAAGCTTCCGGGTTTGGCATAGAAGCAAATGAAGAAGAGGTGCTGATCCGACCTGAAGATTTTATCATAAATGAAAAAGAGGGTGAAAAAGGAAGGATAGAAAAAATCAGTTTCTGGGGAAGTTTTTATGAAGCTGAAATACTTCTCAAAGATTTGAAGATTGTAGTGAGACTTGCAAAGAATAAATGGGATGCTGGCGAGGAGGTTTTTTTAAAGGTGGAGAAATAAACCTGCTGTGCAGGCAATTGGCAGTGCATTAAAAAGCTTGCGTTTATGTCATTTTCAAATTTCACAAAAATGGTAATGTGAAAAGGGAATGATCCAGTATAGTTGAAGTAAAACCATATTAAAATTTACTTTTAAAATTAATTTGCCCCTAAGTATTTTTATGCCAATAACAGGCAAAACATTTAATCAAACCGTGAATTCAATTTTCAATAATCAGAGTAGTTTCTGTTTCTAGTTGCACTTGTCCAATATTCACTCTACGCTGCTGCTTCTAAAACAAAAATTGATGTTATTTATTTGTTTACTGCAAAGCACAAACGCAATGAAATGTTTTCTTAAAAAAACCTTATTTTCAGATAGGGGTAAAAAACGGTTGAGTTGTCTTATTTGTAAATGAGCAATTTTTATAAAGATGTAATCAGGATTTTTGTTTATGCAATTGAACGAGCAGCGAATAACTAAAGCAGAATTTGAGCATGTATTTAAGACTCATTTTAGAGCCTTACTTTCCTATGCGTTTACTTTCGTACGGGAAGAATCTGCCGCAGAAGAGATTGTACAGAATATGTTTTATAAAATATGGGAAAAAAGAGAAAGACTAAACATTACCCAATCATTAAAAGCGTATTTGTATCAATCTGTTTACAATGAGAGTTTAAATTACCTGAAACATTTAAAAGTGAAAAAAGAACACCAATCTTATATAATGGCTTCCTCAGATGAAGGAGAAATTTCTTCATCAAAAACATTGATGACAAAAGAACTGGAAAGTAAAATTGCAGAAACATTAAAACAGCTTCCGGAACAATGCAGAACTATTTTTCAAATGAGCCGATTTGAAAATTTGAAGTATAGGGAAATAGCCAGCCAATTGGGGCTTTCAATAAAAACAGTAGAAAATCAAATGGGCAAAGCGCTCAAAATAATGAGAACTCAGCTGGCGCATTATTTACCTTTTTTAATCGTTATACTCTCTTTTATTTTTCATAAAATGTACAAATGATATGGACGAAATTTTAGTAAAATATCTTTTGGGTGAAACTTCTGAAAAAGAGGAACAACAGGTAAAATTATGGATTGCCGAAAGTGTGGATAATGAAAAATATTATATGCATTTTAAGATTATCTGGGATGAGAGCAGGAAGCTTGAGTTGAGCAGCCATGTTGATGAAAACGCTGCGTGGCAAAGGTTTCAAACCTTTTTGTCAAAAAAAGATTCAGGCAAGGTAGAGATAAATCATTCAGTAAAGGATAGCAAAGCAAGAAGTTTTTTTTTAAGAATTGCTGTTGCGGCTTGTTTATTTTTAACCATTGGAATTGCATCTTATTTTTATATTACTTCGAATACAACTATTTCAGCAGGAGACCGGGTTTTAATAAAAACTTTGCCTGATAACTCTGTTATTACGCTAAATAAAAACTCTACGCTTTCTTACAAAAAGTCATTCAATGAAAAAGACCGCCTGGTAAGGCTTTCAGGCGAAGCTTTTTTTAATGTAGCGCCCAATAAGCAAAAGCCTTTTGAAATAAAAGTGGGAAATGTTATCGTTACTGTTGTCGGTACTTCTTTTAATATAAAAGCTGATGAAGAAGGTACAGAGGTAATTGTGGAAACGGGAATAGTAACAGTGCAGATAAAGAATAAAAGCACGAAGATGTTGCCACACCAAAAAATATTTATTGGCAAAGGCTCTGAGGAACTTGTTGTGGAACCAAACCAGGATGAGTTGTACAATTATTATCGCACCAATGAATTTATTTGCAACAACACGCCATTGAGCCAGCTTGTTGATGCACTTAATAAAAATTACAATGTGCATATTAAAATACTGAATCCTGAAGCAGGCAAGTTAAGATTGACCACGCGCTTTAGTAAAGAAAACCTGGATGATATTTTAAAAATAATATCCGGAACTCTTGATGTAAAAATCGAACATAAAAAAAATGAGATTTTTATAAAGTAATATCACGATTAAATTTTCCGGTTAATATAGATTGAACAAAATGAAACATTTATTGAAGATAGTCTTGCTTATTGTTTTTATGAATTGTGTAAGTGTGCAAAATTCTCCCGCACAAAATTTTTTGCAGAAGAGAATCTCTGTTTCTGCTTCCAAAGAAACTTTGTCACATGTTTTAACTTTAATAGAAATGCAGGGTGGCTTCATTTTTTCTTATAACAGCAATTTGTTTAATGCAGATAGCACCGTTACTATTCATGTGAAAAACCACAGCATATTAAATGTTTTGCATTCGCTTTTTGGCAATAGATTTCAATACAGGCAACAAGATAATTACCTGATAATTATGCAAACATCATTATCAAACATTTTAGAAATAAATGGAAAAATAACAGATAGAGTTACAGGCGAACCGGTGCCTTATGCTACCGTTTATGAACGAAATCAGTTGCTGGCTACAATGACGGATGAGCAAGGGAATTTCAAATTAAGTTTAAAAAAAAGAAGCAGCACTGATTCCATTTCTGTAAGCAGGGTTTCTTATGCAGATACGATAATTCCATTGCATTCAAATGAGGCGAAGGATATAAAAATTGCAATTACCGGAATTAATAAACCTTTGGATTCTGTTGTTGTCTCGATGATGCAACGCGATTGGCTGAAAAGAAGTATTTTATCTTCCAAACAAATGATGAACAGTATTAATCTTGACCATTTTTTTGCAAAGCAGCCTTTTCAATTTTCTATTCTTCCTGGAATTGGTTCTCATGGAAAAATGAGTTCACAATTAGTGAATAAATTTTCTTTTAATCTTTTCGGTGGATATAACGGTGGCGTAAATGGGATGGAAATAGCAGGTTTCTATAATATTACCAATAAAGATGTCAGATATTTTCAGGCAGCCGGATTATTTAATATGGTTGGCGGCCATGCAGAAGGATTTCAGGTGGCCGGATTGTTTAATAAAGATTCATCTATGAAAGGTTTCCAGGCGTCGAGCTTATTTAATAAAACGGTAAAGACGCAGGGATTTCAAATTGCGGCATTTAATAAAAACGATACCATGCAAGGGTTTCAGGCAGGAGCCGTTAATGTGAATCATAAATTTAAAGGTGTTCAGATTGGAATTGTGAATGTAGCAGATACAATAGAAGGCATTCCGATTGGATTAATAAATCTTGGCAAATCGGGAGTGAATCATTTATCCTTCTCTTATAATGAAATGGGATTTCTGTTGTTTTCTTATAAATCCGGTAGTCCCCGATTCTATAATATCCTGATAGCAGGTAGTCGTTTATACTTTCATGAAAAAGCATTTTCTATCGGTTATGGTTTTGGTAAAGAAATGAACCTAAAAAATTCTTTTTCTATTAACCCGGAATTAACTTCTTTATATTTTTATAATGGAAATAAAGAGAAACAAAATATTTCTGGGCGCCTGCAATTGGATTTCCAATTTAAATTATCCAATTCCTTTTCACTTTATGCAGGTCCTG
>DATILZ010000195.1:0-2469 GCA_035475995.1 Hanamia sp.
TCCAATATCTTTAATTTCTGAACGGCCAGTGTGCTGCAGTTTAAAACCATCTACAGTGATTTCTTTTCCCCTGATAAAAAGAATTTCATGTTTGTATTCTCCATCAATCACAGGATGATTAATTCCTTTTAAAACAATTGATTTTTCAATAACAATTCCTCCTTCTTTGTACAAGCCTGCATCAACCAAAACAGTATCACCATCATTTGCGATGGACACACCACTTTGAATCGTTTTTATTTCCCTGTTTTTTCCAACTGGAATAGTTTTCTTAACGATTATGTTTTTCCCATTTGCATTTTTGCACACAAATGAAAAAAGAAGAATCACTATGATGTTTAAAATCTTCATTTATTTTTCATTAATAAATTGATCCCAGGTAAGTTCTTCTCCTTTGATATTTTTCACCTCATCTTTCAATTTGCTTTCATCATCAAAGTTGGCAATGTTGGCTCCCATGGGCGAATGAAATTCAGGGCTTCTTAAAAGAAAGGCTTTTTCGGCAGGAATAAAGTTGTGTGGTTCGTCATAATTCACCAGCCAGATTTCTTTGATGTCGCTTTTAGCAACTTCATTCGATTTGATAAACCCTGCAATGCAATGCATGTCGTCAAACTTGTAAACTTTTCCTTTTTTGGTCATCATCTCCGCGCCGAAATGATTATCGGCAATACTCATTTTACAAAAGCTGCATGCATCTTGGCCTAGCCTGATAGGCTGTGGGCCACTATTACACGACATAAGGGCAAACATAAAAAAAACTGAAACCGCTAGAATTGCTCTATTCGCTGTTTTCATAATTGGTTTTTTTCCTTTTAAAAATTGTAAAGCTACTGTTAGCAATAATAATAAACCCGCGCCGATAAATATCCAACCGCCCGTATCCGGAATCGAATAAGCGCCAAAATTTAATAATTGTTTGTAGCCAATCAATGGCGGCTGGTAGCTCATACCAGGAACCTGTATGGCCGCATTTGGGTCCAGATCATGGCCATAATTATAATTCCATCTATAAAAATCAATCATGGAAATTACGCCGAAAAGAAAGAAGGAAACGAGCAATACTGTAAGCCATTTTCTTTTATTTATTATGGCAACCAAAAAACAAAAAGCAGCGAAAAATCCAATAATATAGGGCAATACTGTAAACTCAATAAAGTTACTGGCGTGAAGTGTTTTCATTCCGATGTAATGATTCAAACCATTGATAATATCTACGTTTCCGGCTAATTTGTTTGGATACATTTTCAAAACCAATCCTTCCGGATATTGTGGCGCCTGTAATTCAATCTGCCACAGAGGAACAAACAAAACAACGATTAAAGCTAATCCTGCGACAACTGTTATTATTCTTGCCGGTACACACAATTTTTTGTTTTTCATAACGAGAATTTTATTCGAAAGAGACTGCTAAAGCGCAACTTTCATAAAGTTTTGTACAGGCGATTTTGCACCTGTACAAAACACGTTTATTTATTTTTTTGCCGGTGGCAATAAAACACCGTCAATCACATAGATCATACCATTCGATGCGGGAACAGAAGCTATTATTGTAGCCGAATTATTCAACATCGTTTTTCCATCTTTCACACTTACTGTTACGTTGTCTCCGTTTACCATTCCCAACGACTGACCGTCAGTAAAGGATTGTGGAGTTAATGCAGACATGAAAACATGATATTGAAGAATGTTTTGCAAATCTTCTTTTTTACCATCTTTCATTAATCCTTCAACGGTACCTTTTGGAAGTTTATTGAATGCTTCATTTGTTGGTGCAAAAACGGTAAACGGTCCTGCATTTGAAAGAGAAGTTACCAGATCCGCTTGTTTTAACGCAGCAACCAGAGTTGTATGATCTTTTGAACCCATTGCCACTTTCACCACATCTTTTTGCGAATCACTATCCTGTACATTTTCCTGTCCACCGGATACAGAAACTGCAACATCATTGGATGATGTAGGCATTTTTTTATCAGTGCTTTGATTGCATGAAATCATGAACGCAGTGGCCATTATTGGCAATAACCGAAATAATGTTTTCATTTTGTTTGGTTTGATAATTTTTTAGAATAAGCTTTTAAGCTAAAGGCTGAAGGTTTGCTTTCTGCATTGCGCCTTCAGCCTTCTGCCTAAAGTTTTATTTTTTCAATATAGAGTCTGCTGCATCAGAGTTTTTGCCAAGGCTAAACGAGATTGGTACATTAGAACCTTTTGCTGAAACCCTTACGTATCCCTGCATTTCCTGGTGCAAAGCACTGCAGAAATCTGTACAATAGATCGGATAAATTCCTACTGTTTGTGGGGTCCATTTTAAGGTTTGGGTTTCTCCGGGCATCACCAGCAATTCGCCTGTGGGCGCACCTTTTACAGCAAAACCATGAGGAACGTCCCAATCCTGTTCGAGGTTTGTAAGATGAAAATATACATCATCCCCAACTTTCACGCCTTCAATATTATCAGGAGAAAAAT
>DATILZ010000196.1:0-2054 GCA_035475995.1 Hanamia sp.
GATTGGTTCGGGGTTTTTATAAATGAACTTAAGAATATAAGCTGGCTTGAGTGGACAGGCGTAGGTTTTGGCGTTGCAGAAGTATTATTCGCCAAAGCCAATAAAATATGGCTTTATCCCGCAGGAATTATTTCTGTGGTCATCAGTTCCTATTTATTTATTATCAGTGGCTTGTATGCTGAAAGTGTTTTAAACCTTTATTATCTGGCAATGAGTATCTATGGCTGGTGGTTCTGGATGTATAAAAGAAATAGTATTCCACTGCCCATTTCCAGGGCTACACAAAAAGAATGGTTTATTACTTTAGCGATTATTGTTGCAGGATTTGTGATACTGTATTTATGTTTAAAACATTTTACCAATTCTACTGTTCCGCTTATGGATGCCTGGGTAAGCGCCACGGCATGGGCAGGCATGTGGTTATTGGCCAAAAGAAAAATTGAGAACTGGATCTTACTAAACATTAGTAATCTATTTGCTATTCCTTTATTATTTTATAAAGAATTGCCGCTCTACGCTTTACTCACGATATTCTTATTTATAGTGGCCGTATTTGGATATTTTGATTGGCTAAAAATATTAAAACAAACAAATGACACCGGAAATTAAACACAAATTAGCCCAATTTTCAAAAGCTGCTGATGAGCAGGGGATCTTATCGCCTGAACAATTAGAAATTATTTACCGGGAAAAATGGTTTAAACTTTTTGTACCAAAAGAAAATGGGGGACTGGAACTGAACCTTCCGGAAGGATTAGAAACAGAAGAGGCGTTGGCGGGCATTGACGGAAGCCTTGGCTGGACAATAACCTTGTGCAGTGGGGCAACAGAATTTATTGGATATCTGCCGCCAGAATTATCAGAAAAGGTTTTCAGGAATGAAAAGGTTTGCTTTGGTGGAAGTGGCGCTGTAACAGGAACAGCAATAGAAACTGAAGATTATTATATGATCAATGGGTTTTGGAAATATGCAACAGGCGCACCTTATTGCACCCATTTTACCGCCAATTGCCTGATTCAAAAAAACGGAAAACAATTATTAAATAAAGAAGGACAAGCTGTCTATAAATCATTTTTATTTACGAAAGACGAAGTAGAAATTTACAAAGACTGGAATACGATGGGCTTAAAAGCCACAGCCAGCAATAGTTTCAGTATTAAGAATTTAAAAATTACCAAAGAGCGGGCTTTTATAATTGATTCAAAACATTCTACATTACCGGGATTGATCTATCAATATCCTTTTTTACAATTTGCCGAAACAACCCTTGCTGTAAATATATCGGGGATGGCATTGCATTTTTTAAATGAGTTCGCACAATTGATAACTCAATGGGATGAATCAAAAAAATATAGCGATGAGGTAATCCATAAATTGAAAGAAAAATTGAAAGAAAATAACGATAACCTCATGGACCATCGCGCTCCTTTTTATAATGCAGTAAACCAATCATGGAAAATCCTGCAACAAAAAGGCAGTATCACTCCTGAACTGTTGGATAAAATATCTCTGTTAAGCCGGAAACTTTCATACAACGCCCGTAAGGTGGTCTCAGAATTATATCCTCATTGCGGAGTAGCTGCTACTCAAAACGGAACGCCGGTCAATTTAATTTTCAGGGATATCTTTACGGCAAGTCAGCATTATTTGCTGAATCTTTAAAACCGGTTTTCGCATTTCTTTCTCTCTTCCTGGTTTTACCTTTTTAATTGATTTTTATTTCCGCTTTCTACTCTTTCACTTTCCTTCCACTTCCGGATTTTGGTAAAAGGTAATTTTAAAAGATTATCGATCGTCAATTCATTTTTATCAGCTATAAACCGGTACGCCGACAACAATTTCATCCTGGTGAATATTCAATCTTACTGTTTGATGAATCCTGTCCCAAAAAGAAAATATGATCGAGAAATTACTGTCTGTTTCGCACTTTACTATTGAATGATGTATGCCATGCATCCTGGGCGTTACAAAAAGCAGGTTCAATATTTTTTCAAACCGAAAAGGAAGTTTCATATTACTATGATGAAATTGTGTGGCTGCTTCAAAATCAGTT
>DATILZ010000197.1:0-10539 GCA_035475995.1 Hanamia sp.
AAAAACTTTATATTCTTATCATTTCTTATTTTGATTTCTGTTGTTTCTCTTTCCGAAAATATCCTGGATGTAAACAAAGGCATCTTTTTTTACAGCTTCTTTCTCTCTTTATTCCTTCTGAGCAATTCAAAAGAACAAATAAATATTGTAACAGAACGCCATTAAGAAGGCAACCAGTGTTTATAATATTTCGATTTAATTGTAATACTATTTATTTTCAAAAGAGCATGAAACCCTTATCAGCAGTAATAATCACGTTAAATGAGGAAGCGAATATCGGCCGCTGCATTGATTCCCTCTGGTTCGTGGCCGATGAAATAATTGTGTTGGATTCCTTCTCTGCAGACAATACAGTTGCTATTGCCAAAGAAAGAGGAGCAACTGTAAAACAGGGAATTTTTGCGGGTTATAAAGAACAAAAAAATATGGCTTTGAAATTAGCAACTTATGATTTCGTTTTAAGTCTGGATGCTGATGAAGCGCTTAGTCCCGAATTGATTTCCGCAATTCTTAATGCAAAAAAAGAATTTAAGTTCCAGGCGTATTCTATGAACCGCTATAATCATTATTGTGGACGTTTTATAAAACATGGATTATGGTATCCCGACAAAAAAATACGGCTCTTTGATAAAAGAATTGCTTATTGGGGAGGAATGAATCCGCATGATAAAATTATTCTCAGGCAAAATTGTAAAGTGCAATTTTTGAAAGGTGACATTCTTCATTATACATTTAATTCTATTGAAGAACATTTGGAAAGAAATGAAAGAATGAGTTCAATTGCAGCGCAATCCCTTTTTGATTCAGGGAAAAAGAAACATTGGTCAAAAATTATTTTGAGTCCTTTATGGTCATTTTTAAATGGTTATTTTTTAAGACTGGGATTTTTAGATGGCTATTATGGTTTTATCATCGCTACGCAAAATGCACATTTATCATTTTTAAAATACCAGAAGTTTCAGCGATTAAAAAGAGAAAACAAAAGATCACTGGTAACTGCGCTTAATTAAAATCCATTGAACAACATCTGTCAAAACATATTAAAAACGCTTGCTTATTTTGATATTTTTAATTATCCTTTGAAAGATGAAGAAATCGTGCAATTTCTCGCGGCAGAAAAATATTATTTACTTATCAGGGAATCTCTTAAAATTTTATTGCAACAGAAACTGATTTTTAAATTGGGAGAATTTTATTCACTAAAAAACCGGCAAAGCATTGCTGACAGAAGAATTCAGGGAAATAAGCGGGCGATTCAGCAACTGACAATTGCAAGACGAATTGCAAAGCTATTCGGTCATTTTCCTTTTGTTCAAACTGTTTGTGTATCAGGTTCTTTGTCTAAAAACTTTGCAGATCAAAATTCTGATATCGATTTCTTTATTATAACCGAAGCGAATCGCTTATGGATTGCGCGGACATTCATGCATTTTTTTAAAAAACTTACTTATTTAATTGGAAAGCAGCATTGGTTTTGCATGAACTATTTTATTGATGAAAAAGAAATGGAGATCGTTGAAAAAAACATCTTTACAGCGATGGAAATAATCACACTGAAGCCAATGCAGGGAACAGATTGTTACAAAAGATTTATGAATGCAAATTCCTGGACAAAAAATTATTTCCCGGAACAAAACCTGTCTTTTCCAATTGACCCACTGAAAAAAATATTTTTAAAAAAATCAATTGAAAAAATATTTTCAGCAAAATTTGGCGATGCTGTTGAAAGATGGCTGATGAATATTACTGATAAACGCTGGAAAAAGAAAACGCTTCAAAATAAGTTAAACAATCATGGTGATCGTGTATCAATGATGGTTAGTCCTCATTTTTCAAAACCTGATCCTGAAATATTTCAATTAAAAATTATTAAGGAATATGAATCGCGGGTACATCAATTGCTGAAATCAAATCAACTTATTGAAATTGAATGAAAAAAATTATTTCTTTTGAAGAGAGATAATATAGTAATCTCCTATGTACTTCCATGGCCATTTATTTTTCAAAGCATTTTCTTTTTTGCAAAGCATTGAAAATAATTTTGGAAATCTTTCTGCAAAATGCTCGATATAAGATGGAGGAACGATTGTACAAAGACCTTCAATACTTAAAAGATCAAAATCATTTCTTACATATTTCATTACATAGGAAGGGTCATAATACCAGCATTTAAAATTTGATTTTTCTACTTTCGCTGATCTTCCATTCCTGCTGAAAAACCGCCGTGTAGCGGTTCTCACCTTTCCCCGGAAGATCAATAAAAATTCCCACAAACAAAACTTTGGAAGAATAACCAACGTGACGATCCCTTTTGGCTTTAGTAAAGCGTTAAAAGAGGCAAGAACTTTATTTAATTCACCGGTACAATTCAATCCTGCAAAATTTGAAAAGATTAGATCAAACGGTCCTTTCTGTTGCAGGTTTTCAAGTGTAGTAAACGAGCATATCTCGTGACTTATTAAATTGTCTAAACCATCAGATTTTACTTTTTGTTCCAATATTTCCAACATTCCCACGGCGATATCAGTTGCATGAACTTTACAACTTTGTTGTGCAAGCCAGATTGCATCTTCGCCTGTGCCGCAGTTTATTTCCAGGATATTTTGATCGGGAAATATAAATTTTGAAAGATGATCTCTGACTCTTTTTCTTTTGTATTTGATGATGGTATCTTCCGAATATAAACGATCAAACTTGCATGACTGTTGGGTAAATGCAGCAGCAACAAATGTCTCATTGATATTCGAATCAGGCATCTTCATATCTATTTTTGAAGTTGCAATAATTTTAATTTCTCAATAAAAGCTGAAGGCACATAATATATTCCTGACAGTAATTTCTTTACTATCAAAAAATTAATCTTCCAGGGGTGAGAAAAAAGTTGCTTTAAATTTTCAAACCATAAATGTGTGCGATAACTTTTATGAACATAAGTATGGAGCTGTTTGTAAAAGGCCGGTGGATAATTATTTTGAAACATTAATGCCATTTCATTTGAATCTGTCCAGTTTGTTTTTTCTTTCAGCTGTGATTTTACTTTTTCATAAAAAAGGGTTCCTGGTAATGGATAAGAAACAGAAATTCCAATTTCATAAGGCAGTAATTTGTTGATCATCGAAATAGTTTTTCTGATGTCTTCATAATTTTCGCCCGGATAACCGAATTGAATAAAAAAGGAAGGTTTGATTCCGTTCTTTTTTAATAACCGCGTTGCCTCAAAAATTTGTTGAACACTGGTTCCTTTATCCATTGCATCAAGAATCTTTTGTGAGCCACTTTCGGCTCCCATCCAGATGTTATCACATCCTGCCCGCGCCAGATCTCGGACCATATTCTCTTTTAATAAAAGATCTACCCTCCCCTGCATTTTAAACCTGAATAAAAGATTTTCTTTTTCAATTAAATCAGCAAACTCCTTTATCCATCCCGGTTTCAAACCAAAAATATCATCACAAAACCAGATGTGATCAAATTTAAAATTAGCTTTTAGCATTATTAGTTCGGTTACTACATTCTGCGGCGAACGTGTGTTGTAACGATTGCCATAGATGGGCTTGGCACACCAGTTGCATTTAAAAGGGCAGCCCCTTGTAGTAGCCATGTTCATTGAAAAATAACCGGCATGTTTCAGCCATGATTGACGATAAGGTTCCAGATCAATAATGTCCCATGCAGGAAAAGGCAGTTCGTCAAGATTCTTCATCACATCCCGCTTCGCGGTTTTAATAATAGTGTCATTATGGAGAAAAGCAAGGCCTTCAATATTTGAAAAATCTGTTTCATCTTTTTTAATAGCATCAACAAGTTCCAATAAAGTCGTTTCTGCTTCTCCCAATAAAATAAAATCTGCACCGGCATCCAAATACATTTCAAATCGGTCGCTGGCATCAGAACCGGAAACGATCACTGTACAGCCACTCGCTTTTGCCAGCCGGATCATTTTAAATGCCGCATTACGCATATTGGTCAGGCACATCTTCGTGAGGTAATTAAATCCATCATCATAAACGACAAAAAAATCTGGTCTTATTTTTTCAAGAACCGGAAGAACTTCTTCAGGATATTCTGAAAACATTGTATCAAATAATGACACATCATAACCGTTCTGTCTCATAAACGATGCAGCGTATAAAGTACCTAAAGGCGCATATGGTTGCCCTATTGACCATTGTTTCGGGTCATATTGCATGAAATAGGAATGAGAAAAAAGGATGCTGTTCATTTGTAAAAAATATTTTTACAACCTTGTTCCGGGAGCAAGATTGAGATAACAAACACATTTCCTGCAGGTTTCATTTTTATCCATATCTAAATTTTTTCTGAAGCTGATTGCCTTTTCGCTATTGATTATTTTATCTAAAGATTTTGTTCTTATATTTCCATAAGCTTCATGAAAAAAACATGGGCGAACAGTGCCATCCGCTTCGATTACAGTAGACACCCATGGCGCATTGCATCTTTTGTAAGGAAAATTATTCTTCCCATAAAACGCGGCATAATAAGTATATATCTTCATGATTTTTTCGGGCGACTCTGCAATGAATTTATTGCTGAAATCATTTTCATTATTGATCAATAAATGATCAATGACTTTTTTTAAGTCAGGCAAATCACTATCTGATAACAGAATTTCATGCTGCCGGTTTTCATCCCATGTTAATTCCCGGTTAAAGGCATGACTGCTTACATCCGCAGGCAAGAAACTTATTTGTTGTAAACCAATTTCTTTTGCTGCTTCAATAATTTGCGGCCAGCGGCGAAAATTTAATTGATGAATAACCGTGCGTCCGGTAATTTTAAAATCAGGTTTCAAAAACTTAATTGCCGCAATTCCTTCTTTTAATTTATTAAACGCACCGGGAATATTTCTGATCCTGTCATGAGTTTCCTCATCGCCATCAAGAGAGATAATGATGTCATTTACATTTCCAATCAATAATGCTGCATTTTTTTTTAGTGTGAGTCCGGTTGACAATAAGCTGACCTTTATTTTTTCCTTATTCAGCAGCTCACAGAATCTGAAAAAATTTTTGTTAAGCAGCGCTTCTCCACCTGACATCAGTACTTGCTGAGTTCTAAACTTTTTTAGCGTAGCCAATAACCCTGAAATATCTTCTTCAGTTAATTGTTTCAAATTATGGTTGCCTTTCCAGATATCACACATTACGCATCGGCAATTACAGGCACTGTGGGGCATGAGGATAACAACCGGCAAAGCCTTTATTACACCGGTTTGTAACGTCCGGTAGCGTTTATAAGTGGTATATAAATTCTGCGTTAGCATTACCTGCAATAATTTTTAATGATGACCCAATAGAACGGATTATTTCTGAAGGAGATCTTATTCAGCCACGAACGTGGATTGTATAAAATTTTATAATTGAAGGCTTGCAATTCTCTTACACTGTGATGAAAGTAATAGGCAGCCATTTCCGGAAATCCAATTCCGGAAAAATAATTTTTAGTTCTTTGACGCGCAGCAAAGATCTTTTCCGGTAAATAAAAATGGCTATCAAGAATGTGGATCTCGCCCTGCAACGTTAAATATTGCAAAGAGGCATTTAGAATTTCTTTTATCGAATCAAAATACTGAATGGATGCTGCAAAAACAATGAGATCAAATTTCTTATCACCAGGGATACCTATGCGGATATCACCTGCGATAAAATTTAAATTGCGTTTAGAAGCGAATACCTTTTTTGCCTGCTTCAGTTCTATTCTGTTAATATCAATTCCTGTTACCTGTACATTTGCTATTTCTGAAAGCTGTGCCGACAACCATCCGTTTCCACATCCAATTTCCAGAATATTACAAATGCCTCTCTTCTGTTTTACATACTTTAAAAGTTTTGTGCAGGAATTTTTCCGGATTTTCCATTCTTTAAAATGAGGACGAGTTTTTGAAACATCAGGTAGTTTACGGATTTCTTTTTCAGTAAAAATTCTTCCTTCTTTTTTCCGAAGAGAAATATATAATTTCTCAAACTCATTTTCGGGCAATAAATTCTCATTTAAAAGATTGCCATTTATAATTCTTAAATTATTCAAAGTGTTTTTATTAAAAATTAAAAACCCTGTATTTCCGGCTGACGATATTTCCAGACACGTTGCAGTAATTTTATTTCGTAAGGGTATTGATAAAAATTTATTTTATACCTCACACCAGCTACCAGCTTCATTATTCTTCGTTTCAGATTATTGAGCCTGATGTCTGAAACTGTAGGATAACAACCATTCAAAACTGTTTCAAAATTGCGGATCTTATCAATCATTTCAGGACGCAGCCATGGTGTCAAAGGATTTTTTCTCAAATCAAATTTTTCCCATTGCGGACTAATCCAATCTTCAAGTTTCTGAGGGTAAGCAAAGCCGGAAGCGAGAACTTCATTATACAATTCAGAACCTTCTGTAGGCACAGGGCTATAAGTATATAATACAATTTCTGTTTTGGGATTTACAGCTTTTACTTTTTTAATAAAATTGATATCAAATTCAATCTGTTCCATTACTTCTTCAGTAGTTGCAGCAGGAGTTCCAAGTACAAAAGAATATTCAGGAATAATATCAAACTTTTTCAACCGTTCTGCAAACCGGATTATTTGCGCACCGTTTTGTGTGCCGCCTTTATCTAGCTGATGTAATACTTTGTCATTACCGCTTTCTGCGCCAAAGAAAATAATTTTACATCCTGCTTCCCGGATAAGTGCCAATGATTCATCTTTGAATTTATCCATTGTGTCAATCCGTGCCATTCCCCACCAGCTCATCTTTTCAGGTTTGATCAGTTTTGCAAATGCAACCGCTCTTTTTTCAGAAACAAAAAAATTGTTGTCATGAAATTCAATGGCATCGGCACCCCATTTATCTTTTATATATTTTATGTCGCGGTAAACATGTTCAGCGGATTTCGCTTTCCATCTTGCTTCATAAGTTGGCACTACGGCGCAAAAAGAACAGGTGAACGGACAGCCGATACTTGAATGATATGCCAGTGTTTTATTTCCCAGGTAAGTCCTGCCTAAATATTTTTCAATCGGATAAATCTCATGCAGCTTATTGTAGGGCAATGGCGGAAGTGAATCCTGTTCAATCAAATCCTGCTTTGCATTTTTTATAATTTTTCCATCACTTTTGTAGATCAGGTTTTTAATCAACTCATACGGTTTATTATTTTCCAATGCATCAATTAATTGTGGGAAAGCCATATCACCAGGGCCATTGATCACAAAATCAACATAACCGGAATTCAATACAACTTTGTAATGACTTGTAGGAAAATAACCTCCCCAGGTCATTACAGTATCAGGAAATTCTTCTTTAATTTTTTTTGCAAAAGGAATTGCTTGTTTAGTTTGAGGACCTGGCATTACAGTAAACCCAATATATTTATATTCACCTGTAGCCAGGTAATTTTTTATTTTTTCATAGGGATATTCTTCACGATTTCCATCAACAATTGTCCATTCATAAGTTCCATCAACAGAAGCGGCAATATTCATAATGGAATTAGGAATGCGATGTTTGGCTATGGCGCTGCGCGCATTGAATAAAAGTACCTTGTTCATACTTTGTTCTAATCGAAATTTGTATGCTGAAGGTTGCCATATTGCATTGGTAATTGTAGAAATAAAAGGTTGGCAACCTTCGCGGCAGTTTTGTACGTTTTATATCCCCTAATCATACAGATATAATTAAAACCAATGAATATATTTCAAAAATTGAATCCTCATTTTTCAAAAAGAAATTCAGTTTCAAAACCTGAAAATCCGGATGTAGCCTATAATCTATGGGCCGCTGATTATGATTCACAGCCGGATAATATGATGCTGGAGTGGGATGAAGAAATATTTTCAGGTCTTATAAATAAAATGGATTTGAAAAATAAAATAATCGCAGACATAGGTTGTGGAACAGGAAGACATTGGAAAAAAATTTTTAGCAGGGAACCGAAAAAATTAATTGGCCTCGACGTATCTGAAGGAATGTTGAAAATGTTGCAACAAAAATTTCCGGAGGCGGAAACACATCATTTAAAAAATGACCAGTTGAACGAATTAGAACATCAATCGTGTGATATTGTTTTCTCAACACTTACGATTGCGCATATTGAAAATGCCGAAAAAGCATTAAGCGAATGGAAGCGTGTTTTAAAACCAGGAGGAGAGATGATCATCACCGACTATCATCCGTTTGCTCTGCAAAAAGGTGGTAAAAGAACTTTTAGTTATAATGGGAAAACGATTGAAGTAAAAAATTATGTTCACTCAATTCAAAAAATAAAACAGATTGCAAGGCAACTCGATTTGGAAGTACTTCGTTTTATTGAAAAGTCAATTGACATATCGGCAAAGCCTTTTTATGAAAAGCAAAATGCACTACCCGTGTATGAAGCCTGGAAAGGAACACCGATTATTTATGGAATTCATTTAAAGAAACCGGATGCGGCTTTGTAATCTCAACATTATTGAAACTAAAGAACTTCAACACATTCACGTTGAGAAGGGAAAAATAAGATCAGTTACAAATAATGAAAAAACGCTTGAAAATAATACAAAAGAATTACGCATTGAATTTGAAAATGCCATTGCTTTTCCCGGTTTGATCAACTCACACGATCATCTTGATTTTAATTTGTTTCCTCAAATTGCAAATCGGATTTACAACAATTATTCAGAATGGGGAAAGGATATTCATATTCAAAACAAAGAAACGATCAACGCCGTTTTAAAAATCCCATTATACCTTAGAACTCAATGGGGGCTTTATAAAAATCTATTGAATGGAATTACAACCGTTGTAAATCATGGAGCGAAATTAAAAATCACGGATCCTTTTATTAACGTTCTCCAGGATAATTATTCTTTGCATTCTATTCAGTTTGAAAAGTATTGGCAATTAAAACTGAACAATTTTTTTGCAAAAAAACAACCTTATGTAATTCATGCTGGGGAAGGAACAGATGCGATAGCCAATAAAGAAATTGACACATTGATAAAAATGAATTTCTTCAATAAAAGTTTATTTACTGTCCATGGAGTTGCGATGGATGAAGAACAGGCAAAAAAAATAAAAGCATTGATCTGGTGTCCTGATTCTAATTTTTTTTTGTTGAATGCTACTGCCGCTATTAAAAGATTAAAGACAAAAACGCGCATCCTTTTTGGAACTGATTCAACATTAACCGCAGATTGGAATTTATGGAATCATCTTCGTCTTGCAAGAAAGACAGAATTGATGAATGACAGCGAGTTATTTAATACGCTCACAAAAACCCCTTCTGTTGTATGGAAACAAAATAATGCCGGAGCAATTTCCGTAAATAATAATGCAGATGTTGTTATTGCTAAGACACTGATGAATAAAGGATTTGAAGCATTTTATTCAATTAACCCTGAAGATATTTTATTGGTTTTGTATAAAGGAGAAATACGGTTGTTTGATGAAGAAATAAAAGATCAGTTAATCGCTAACCAATCTTCTGTTTCTGAATTCAGCAAAATAATTATGAATGGTAAATGCAAATATGTTTATGGTGATTTGCCAAAATTAATAAGAGAAATAAAAAGTTATTATCCGAAAGCTAATTTCGCTTTTTGTGTTTAAAATTAATTTATGATCAAACTGATCGATTTAAATTATCACACACATTCCAACTTGTCAAAGTCTGAAGAAGTTCTGGAATTGCAAAAAGCGTCAATTGGTTTTGTAGCTTTTATAAAAAAAAAGTTATCAATTCAACTGATCAAACATCTTAATTATAAAGGCGAACGATACGCGGATGGTGTTAAATATGTTTTCTTTAAAAGCAAGAATGAATTCTGGTATATTCCTTTCAAAACACATCGTTATATTCAAAAACAAAACCCGGATATTGTTTTAATACAAGGATTAATTTTCCCGTTACAGTTGATTGGGCTGAAAATTAAGCTGGGCAAAAAAACAAAAATAATTGTTCAGCACCATGGCGAAAAACCGTTCAGAGGATTTAAAAAGTTCTTCCAGAAAATCGCGGATCACTACATTGATATCTATCTTTTTACGAGTGCCGAAAATGCAAACGATTGGATTCATGCAAAAATAATTTCGGATAAAAAAAAGTGTTCTGAATTATTGGAAGCTTCAACATTTTTTAAATTAAAAAATAAGCTGGAATGCCAACACACTTTATCTTTTAAAGGAAATGAAAACTTCTTATGGGTAGGAAGATTAAACAATGGAAAGGATCCTGTGACGGTAATCAGTGCTTTTGAGAAATACATTCTTGTTTGCCCAAAAGCACGATTATTTATGATCCATCAAACCTCAGAATTACTTCCGCTTTTAAAAAGAAAATTAGAAGAAAATAAGCAATTAAAGAATGCTGTCGTACTGAAAGGGAAAGTCAATCATTCAGAATTAGAAGTTTGGTATAATGCCGCTGATTTTTTTATCTCCGCTAGTCATAAAGAAGGAAGTGGTTATGCATTGATCGAAGCTATGGCGTGTGGATGTATTCCAATTGTTACCAGTATTCCTTCTTTCAAAAAAATAACCTGTAAT